>JBDSQB010000001.1 GCA_039930045.1 Chthoniobacterales bacterium
AGGTTCGTGTTTATCAAAAGTCGTTGGAGGATGGCGCTTCGGCGCTCTGTTACCTTAACATGGGAGAGAAGGAATCGACCGTCGCGCTGGACGGATTGGCTGGATATGGTTTGGGTGGAATCCAGCAGGTTCGCGATTTGTGGCAGCAAAAGGATCTAAAGAATGTAGAGGGATCGCTGCGCGCCACGGTGCGTCCGCATGGCGTGATGCTCTACAAGCTCACGCCACGAAGCAGATAATTATGCACAAGACGGAAGCCGACGGCCTGAAACCGCTTAAATATCCTTTCATCCAAATCAATCATCAATCCAATCCATAACCATGAAAACAGCATCCATACTTCTCACCATGTTAACTGTCGCGGCGACGACGGGAATTTCAGCGGAACTGAACCCGTTGTTTCAAAACAACGCCGTGCTGCAATGCGATACCCGCGTGCCGGTCTGGGGCACGGCGCGCGATGGCGAGAAAATCGCCGTGTCGTTTGGCGAACAGAAAGTTTCGACAGTGGCGAAGAACGGCGCGTGGAAAATCTGGCTCAATCCGATGAAGCCGAATGCAAAGCCGCAGACGTTGACCGTTTCCGGCGACACGACAAGCTCCGTCACCAACATCCTCGTCGGCGAAGTCTGGATTGCCAGCGGCCAGTCGAACATGGAGCGCGAGCTTGGCCCTCGCGCAGGACAACAGCCCATCACCGACTGGGAGCGGGAAGTCGCTGCGGCGAAGTATCCGGAAATCCGCCAGTTTTATGTGGCTCAGACAAAATCGCTCACGCCGCAGACGACGGTGAAGGGCGAATGGACTGTCTGCTCGCCGGAGACGGTCACGAAATTCAGCGCCGTCGGTTACTTTTTTGCGCGCGATCTTTTTCAGGCGCGGCACGTTCCGATAGGCATCATCCACAGTTCATGGGGCGGCACGCCGGCAGAGGCATGGACGAGCGAGGCTGCGTTGGGAAAACTGCCGGACTTTGCCGGACCACTCACAGAGCTCAAAAAATACACCGCCGATCCTGATTTGGCACAGCGCAACGCACAGGCCAAGCAGGAGGAGTGGTTCCAAAAAGTCGATCCCGGCTCGAAGACCGGCGCGGTGTGGAGCGCGGCGGATTTGGACACGAGCGATTGGAAGACGATGATCTTGCCGACTGTCTTCGAGAACGCGGGCTACCCGGGCTTCGACGGCATTTTTTGGTTTCGACGCGCGTTTGATTTGCCGGAGAACTGGAATGGTGTCGATGCGGAGTTGCATCTGGGCGGAGTGGACGACAACGACACGACTTGGGTGAATGGGGAATTCGTGGGCGCGACGATCGGCTACGATAAGCAGCGTGCCTATCGAGTGCCGGGCAAGTTGCTGAAACGCGGCACCAATGTCATTGCCGTGCGTGTGATGGACACGGGCGCGAATGGCGGCATTTATGGTGGGGGCGATGCAATGCGTCTGGATTTCAACGCCGGAGGGGAGACGGATTCCATTCCTCTTACTGGTTCCTGGTTGTGCAAACAAAGCGTCTCTAGGAAGGAAACAGGATTTCCTCCCGACGATTTCACTCAGAGCCCAAGCGCGCCGACGGTGCTTTACAACGCGATGATCGCGCCGCTGCTGCCGTATGCGATGCGCGGCGTCATCTGGTATCAGGGCGAGTCGAATGTCGAGCGAGAGCGGCAGTATCGAAGCCTGTTTCCCGCGATGATCGCCGACTGGCGGCAGGCGTGGGGCGAGGGGGATTTTCCGTTCCTCTTTGTGCAAATTGCACCGTTCCGCGACATGAGGCCGGAAATCCGCGAGGCGCAACTGCTCACGTTGCAGAGCACGAAAAACACCGCGATGGCCGTGACGATCGACTGCGGTGACGCCAACGACATCCATCCCGCGCACAAGCAGCCGGTCGGCGAGCGGTTGTCGCTGGCAGCGCGCGCGCTGGCCTACGGCGAGCACATCGAATACTCCGGGCCGATTTTCGACTCGATGAAAATCGTGGGTGCGAAGGCGGAGCTGCATTTCACGCACCTTGGCGGCGGACTCATCGCAAAGGAGGGCGAACTGAAGGGCTTCACGATTGCCGGCGCGGGCGAGGCTTTTCACCCCGCACAGGCGAAGATCGTTGGCGAGACCGTCGTGGTGAGCGCACCCGACGTGCCTCAACCTGTAGCCGTGCGCTACGGCTGGGCGAACGTGCCGGAGGGCAATCTCTTCAACCGCGACGGGCTGCCAGCGTCTCCGTTTCGCACGGATGTGGATTAGATGTTAGTCGGGGAACTCCGCGCGGCAATATGATGTAAGTTACTGTAACTTCCACAAAATCACAGGCTAGTGATGCATATACAAGGTATGGACATATTGTGACCTGTGAAACTGGTCCTCCCAACGCCTCCCACCCTCTTCATCCCGCGCATGATCCCACATGCGGCCAAATCCAGCAACACCCGAGGCTTCACGCTGGTTGAGTTGCTGACAGTGATCGGGATCATCGTGTTGTTGATGGCGTTGGTGATGCCAGCGATGAACGGCATCAAGGGAGGGACGGATTTGAAAAGCGCCACCACAGAAATCTCCGGCACGCTGGAGCAGGCGCGGGCTTATGCGATGGCCAACAACACCTTTGTTTATGTCGGATTTCAGGAAGTGGATGTCAGCAAGGCCGACAGTGCCACCCCACAAACCTCTGGCACGGGCCGGTTGGCCGTGGCAGTCGTGGCATCCAAAGACGGCACCCGCTTCCCTACCTCCGCCCTCACCACCAATATCGTGGCCATCTCCAAGTTGCAGCGTTTTGAGAATCTGCACATGGGCCCCCCCGCGACCACCATCGCCCGGCCCACGCAAAACAACGTGTTGGTCTCCGATGGTTCGATTGACTTGGCTGCCGAGGCGTTTTCCTGGCCCTTGGGCGGGACGGCTAAATACAAATTCAAAAGGGTCATCGAATTTGATCCCCAGGGCGTGCCACGTCCTCCGCAAGGCTCTCCGAGCAAAGGTTGGACCGAGACCATAGTCTCCCGGCTGGAGATCGGGCTACGGCAATCCAAGGGGAATACCGACATTGCCAGCGCCACAGAATCCGCCATCCAGTTGGATGGAGTCACCGGGGCCAGCACCATTTACCGGCCATGAAATCCTTTTTCTCTCGGGTCTGCACCCAGCGGATCACGCGTCACGCCTTTACCTTGGTGGAAGTAACGCTGGCATTGGGAGTCGCGTCCTTTGCATTGGTGGCCATTTTCGGCCTGCTCCCGGTGGGCCTCACCAGTAATCAAAACAGCTACGAGCAAACGGCTGCCGCCTCGATTGCTGTCAGCATCAGCGCGGACTTGCGGACTGCCGCCACTACGGCCATCGCCTCACCTCTATTCGCTATTGACATGCCGACGGCAGGAACGGCCGTCAAAACCACGATTTTTTTTAAGCAGGACGGCAGTCTTTCTGGGACAAAAAACGCGAATGCAGATCCCACGCAAAACCCCCGCTATCGCGCCACTATCGTTATCAAAACGGCTTCAACCACGGACAAATCGACTGCCGTCCGAATCCTTATCACCTGGCCGGCCCTGGCTGATAAAACGGCGGCGACCGATCCGGTGAATTTTAGCGGCTCTTTGGAAACCCTCACCATGCTCGACCGCAACTGACCGCCGCCATCTCCCCCCATGCGCCCTTCATCCTCCTCCCCCGCCTTCACCATCATCGAGTTGCTGGTCTCCATGACCGTGCTCACTCTGCTGATCGTGATGGTCTCGCAAATGGTCAGCAGCGCCACCGCCGTCACCACCAGCAGCCGCAAACACATCGACGCCGATGGACAGGCCCGGCTGATCTTTGATCGCCTGGGCGGAGACCTCGCCAAAATGGTCAAGCGCAGCGACGTCGATTACATCTTTTCCAAGCAGACAGGGAACGATAAAATGTTCTTCTACAGCGAGTCCCCGGCCTTCTACAGTGGCGCCGCGGATGCCGCCAGTCCCTTGGCCTTGGTCGGCTGGAGGATCAACGCCAGCAGCCAGATGGAACGACTTGGCAAACAACTCAGTTGGGACGGCCCCGCCAGCGCCCTGCCCGGCGGCATGGTATTCCTGACCTACCCCGCCCCCACCACCGCTGTCCCCAGCCCAACGCCCTACCCCGCCAGCCAGCTTGACGCCGTCTGGGCGTCCACCGTGGGTGCCTCCCCCTCCTTCAGTGGCACCAGCGACGACTATCACATGGTCTCCGATAGTGTCTGCCGCTTGGAATACTGCTTTCAAAATACCGACGGCACCTACACCAATGGACCCGCCACCACACGCAGCCTCTCGGGTTACTCCGCCATCGTTGTGGCCCTGGTCATCCTCGATCCCCAATCCCGTCAGATCGCCTCCCCGGCAACGGTCGGGGCCGCCTTCACTGATCCGACTGATTTGGAAATCACCCCTGGAGGAACCACCCCGCCCAAACTCATGGCCACCTCCTGGGAAGACAAGCTCAAAGCGGGCATCCCCGGAATCCCCCAGGCTGCCTCCTCCCAAATCCGCATCTACCAGCGTTATTTTTATCTCAACGCCAAATAGCGCTTCCCTCTATGCAATCCCCCCAGCCTTCAGGTTTCAAAGCCTCCTCCGGCGCCGCCCTGATCATCGTCCTGACCTTTGTGGTTCTGCTGGCCGGCCTCATCGTCGCCTTCTTTTCCCGCTCCATTTTGGACCGGCAGATTTCCAACAGCAGCGCCACCCAGGCCAAGGTTGAACTCCTCGCCCAGGGAGCCGCCGCCCAGATCATTGCCGATTTGAAAACGGAAATCGCCGCCGGCTCCACCATCACCACACCGGCCCCCGGCGTGAACATTTACAGCCCCAAAGCCAGCCTTTCCACCGTCCCTGCCCTCGTCGGCTCCACCGGCACGGGAGGCCTGGAAAACCTCGTCAAACGCAGCGCCTACAACCAGCCTTTTTATCCAACTACCGGCTACGATGCCAACGGCAGTAAACGCGCCGCCAACGTTTCTTCCACCCTCCCCTCCCAGAACGGACGCTTCATCTCCGCCGCCCGCTGGAACAAGCCCCTTCTGCTTCCCACCACCAGCGGCACCAACTTGGTTCCCAGCGCCGCCGGCTACACCGCGCCAGATTGGGTCCTGGTCGCCCGCGACGGCACCAACCCGACGACTTGGAACACCAACCTCATCGCCACCAGCGCCACCACCACCAGTGCCGTGGCGGGCCGCTACGCCTACCAAATTTACGACGAAGGTGCCCTCCTCGACGCCAATGTGGCTGGGTCCCCTGTCAACGACGGAACCGCCCAACCTGTGGGCACCATCGCGCCCTACAAAAGCGCCCTCGCCTACGCCGATCTCACTCAAATTCCCGGCCTCAGCACCCTTCCAGTGGCCGATCAGGCCAAAGTCATCAACGCCCTCGTCGGCTGGCGTAACTACGCCTCTGGTCAGGCAGCAGGAACCTTCCCCTCCTACACCTCATTCGGCACGGCCACCGCACCCTCCACCCTCACTCCTTTCGACCTCTCGGTTTTGGGCAACACCAACGGCTTCCTCCAAGCCGCCAATACCTCCCTCACCAACGGCCAGTCCGACCGCCTCTTCACCAGCCGCCAGCAACTCATCAAACTTCTCCTGGCCATCGGCAACACCGTCACCACTTTCACCCCGGCGTTGCAACTGCAGACCCTGCAATACCTCGGCACCTTCTCCCGCGACGTCAATCAGCCGTCCTTTGTTCGCACGCAGTCCATGGATGCCTCGGGTCTCGGCTATGATTCGGGCGCGCCGAAGATCGCAGCGGTCGCATCGGGCGGGAACAATGCCACCGGCCTGGACGCGGCGATTAACCCGAGCTTTCCGGCGGTGCGTGTGAAGGCGGCGTTTGCCCGCAACGATGGCAGCCAGGCCGTGGTGGGTGAGCCTCTTGTAAAGAAGCGCTTCGCACTGAACCGCCTGGCCTGGCTCACCTGCAAAGGCTCCAGCCAGCCGAGGGCGTCGAGCAGCGATGCGGATATTGTCGCTCTCAAGGCTACGGGAATCACCCAGGCGTGGCTGGAGCAGGGCACGGATGCCAATATCCTGAAATACTTTGGCCTGAAATGGAACGCAGGCCTCTGGGAATATCAGCATGGAAGAGACACCGCCCGAGGCCCGATTAAAAAACTCACCTATCCCACCGATGGTGCCGGCAAGGACGTGGTAACTTCCAATCGCGAGCCGAATTTCTTCGAGTTGCTGAAAGCCGCGATCAACGTGGGATCCATCGGCAAAACGCTCACGGCTCCCGGCGCGGGTGATGTGACGTTCCAATCGCAATACAATACCGACGTCTCCGTGGATGCCAGCCTCATCCGTATGGGGGCGAATATCATGGATCAGTTTGACACGGATGGATATCCCACCCGCATCTCCTTTGACGATGGGAGCGGCTCAAAGGAATACGTCGGCGTGGAGAACCTTCCTTACATTTACCGGGTGAGAAACGGGCTCATCAAGATCGCCGAGCCGAAGGTGTCAGATGGCGGCAGCCCATACCAGAACTGGTATTGGGATAGTAGAACCATCACGGATACAGGGGTCGGCGCACTTATGCAGTATGTGGATATCTGGAATCCGCACGATTACAGCACGACAAACCTGTCCCAAACCATGGGGGCGGAAGGCCCGTCGGATCAAACGGGTCCGCAGTTCCGCATGGTGGCCACAAGTGCTGCGGCGGCTGGCGTGGCTGTCTGGGCCGTCCCCTACACAAGCTACAATGTCGCCTCCACAGAACAGGCCGCATCACCCGGCTATAATACGATGTATGGCTTTCCGTGGAGTAGCGAGCCAAGGAGTCTCACGGAGGCGAATACGGAAATGACGTTTCAGATCGGGCGCAATGCCACCGGTGCCGGCCTGTTTCGGGAGCCGACGATTCTCTTCCAGCCGGGCAAGCCCACGGGCAGCAATCTCACGGCAACAGCCATTAGCAACAAGGACAGCGGCCTCCTCGGAATAGTGGCCAACACGGCGGGCTTCTTTGCCAATGGCGGATTGAGGAGCGCCGTTGATACCACCGATGGAACCGGCTTGCCTGTCAAGGAAACCGGCTACATCGGCATCTACTTTGGATGCCATCCGCTCCAGTGGAAAATAAGCGGTTCCGTTACGAGATGTCCCGGACAGCAAAGCATCCTCATAGGCTCCTCCGGATACATGACTTACAAGTTGCAGTGCAAAGGGCCGGATGGGAGCTGGGTGACCTACGATCAAAAGTTGATGAACCCCGGCACTTGGGACACCTTGAATCAATCGCTGATGGGGACATCGGAAGCGTGCTTTCTTCTTCCCAAAGTGGGCGCTGGAAACTTTGCGATGAGCGTGGATCCACGCTCGGGCCGCTTTGGGATGATGCATGGCTGGGCGTCGGACGAGGCATATTTCATTCCGCCTTTTCACGCCGAATTCAACAATGGGACCTACCCCAATCGCAGTGGCTGGTTGAACAAGGCCGAGGGCATTGTCATCTCCAATCGCAATGGTTATGCGGGCGGCGGTCCCGTGCCTGCAAATAAAGCAGGCTGGGCCCCCACTTCCGCGATGGGTTGGTTTCCAGGAAACTGGGATCCTGCCGGAGACGGTTCTGAACCCATGTTTCGTCCAGGAATCTTTGCGCAAAACGATCCCTCTTATCTAACGGCAAGAAGCGTCTCAGATCAGACGGGCTATGGCAGCGACCCAACACCGCCGAGAGCCGGTGTCGGCACTTTGGCCACTTATTATTCCGATCCGGACGGAGTCGTGAGGCGCGCAAGCGCGGCCTATGTGAATGGCACCCAATACGTTTCGACGGCCATCAACAAAGCGAGCCCCGCGCCGGGCCAGCCCATGGCCACCGCCAATGACGATGGAACGACACGCACCTCGCAAAGCGACAGCCGGCCGATCGTGCTGAACAGGCCCTTCCGCACGGTATCCGAACTTGGCTATGTTTTTTCCGGCACGCCGTGGAAGAACCTCAATTTCTTCACCCCGGAGAGCGGCGACACGGCGTTGCTTGATGTTTTTTCGATTCAGGACACGGGTAATACCGATGCGCTGGTCGCTGGTAAAGTGAACTTGAACACCCGGCAATGGCCAGTCCTGCAGGCGATCATCGCTGGAGCCTATAAAGATGAACGGACCATGACCACCATCGCAGGGGGTGCCGCAGCCGAAGCGGGCAACATTGCCGGAAAACTTGTGGCGCGAACCACTGGCCTGACCACCAACGGACAAGCTCCTTCGCCTTCAACAGCCCAACCGCTGCAAAATCCCGGTGAACTGGTGGGTAAATGGAAAACTGGCAGTTCCAAGACTCTCCCGGCCACTGGCACGAAGACCGCTTACGACGCAAGCGTCGCCTACGATGGTTTTAGTGCGGATTTGTCGAGCGTCCTGACTACAGGCGCAGACACAACCGTTCAGCGCTATCGTGAAGCTGCCATGAGGGCACTTTCCAGCAGTGGCCAGACGCGGGTCTGGAACCTGATGATAGACGTGGTGGCGCAAACGGGACGCTATCCGCAAAGTGCAACCGCATTGGACAAATTCGTCGTCGAGGGCGAGCAGCGCTACTGGGTCCATGTGGCCATCGACCGCTCCACGGGCCAAGTCATCGACAAACAAATCGAGGTTGTTAAGGAATAGATATGAGAGCCTTATATTATATTTTCAGCGCACTACTGACTTTGACAGCCGTGAGGTCAAATGGGCAAACTTCCAAGGCTGCTTCCCCGGTTTTGCCGGAAGGACCTCTTGTGGCAAAAAATGCTCCAGATTTCGCGGCGTGGACGGTTACCACCACTCCCGTCTCGACATCGAACCAAAGCCAGCAGGGCAACCAGGCATCGGGGCAGGGGGACGAATCAAAGAATCAACCGCCGTCTCGTCGGGTGATGCAGGTCGTGAAGACAGGGGATGTCCGCTTTGTGCGAATTGTGGAAGGCGGCAGCAAGAGCGAGAGGTGGTGCAAAGGCGCGTTCCAAGTCATCAAGCGACCGGAGTGGCGGGAACTGCTTCTATCCACCGGAGAAAACCGTGCGGATCCCGCGTGGCTTGATTTCGGCGGCGGCGATTTCGCAGGGTTCGATTGGATTTCCGCCCAGAATTTTATCGGAATTCAAAAAGTGGGAGACCGCAATTGTCTGGTTTTCAAGGGCGAGATTCAACCCGGGAATTTCCAATCGAAGCGTGTCTTTTTCGGCCTTGATGGGAAGCAGGAAAATACAAAAATTCCGGAACCGGAGAAGGTTGCGGTCGTGGCATACACCGACTTCGAAACTCGTCTGCCCGTTGCATTGATGATGGACAAGGATTCTACGATTTACCAGTTTGGCCCCCCACCCACCGCCATGCTCTCCATGCCGCCTGAGTTTCAGTCCGCCATGGACGGATACGCGAAGCAAATGCAACTCCTGCTCCGCAGGCCGTCGCGGCCATGAGCGTTGGGCGTGCCCCCCAATCTAAACAACCCATTGGACAAAACTCAGCGTGACGCTTCAACAGACTGCCACAGGTGCGACTAATTTAATCCAATTATGAATAAGAAAACCAATCAGGGCGGATTCTTTCGCAAGCTGTTTAACCTGCTTTTGTTCCTGGGCATTGCATTTGGCTATGTGATGTATCGCTACGACGAAAGTCCGAGACAGGCCTGGCGGCGCATCGAGAATTTCATCCAAACGAAGCCTGCGCCGACCGCCACGCCGACTCCCACACCCGTTGCCACTCCAGAGCCTACCCCCGTCGCCACGCCTACCCCCGAGCCTGCCCCCGAGCCGACGCCCGAGCCTGTCGCCACTCCAGAGCCAACGCCCGTTCCGACCGCCACACCAAAGCCGGTTGATCCCGTAGCATGGCTGATCTCCCACAAGGCTTATTGGCCACGCGAGGTGGCGCTTTCGGAGACCTTGGACTTTCCCGCAGTGCAAGGCGGCAAGGTCGCTGGTTCCATAAAGGTGCCAGCATCCAGAAATGTATCGGTGATTGAAATCACGCCAGATGATGTTGTTGTCGCCTTTGCGGGAGGGCAGAGACGACTGCCGCACAAAGCCACCAATCTCTCCGCACTCGCAGTGGCCGCAATGGAGAAGGCCAAGGCGGAAACCTCCCAGACCGGCGTGTCGGCAGATCAGGCAGGCATTGTTCAAGAGCAAACTCCTCCCTCCATCCTGCCGGCAAAAATGAAAGGTCTTGATGCCTGGACGGCGGTCGGTCAAATGACCCCCGGTATCAACATCGGCAACACCTTTGACAACGTCTCGCATTGGGAAACGGGCTGGGGCAGTCCGCTCATCACGGAGGGATTCATCCAGAGCCTTGCGCGCACAGGCTTCAAGAGCGTCCGGTTGCCCGTTGCCTGGGATACTTTTGCCGATAAAGGCCGCATCACGACGCAACAGTTCCAGCGGATTGATGAGCTAGTCAACTGGATCACCGAAGCCGGGATGTTTTGCGTGATCAACATCCACTGGGACGGGGGCTGGATCGACTCCGACGTGAAGGAACGCTATCCCGACACCCACCATACCTTCAGTCCCGAGGCGGAAAAAAGGTTCCGATCTTATTGGGAACAGATTTCCCTCCATTACGCCGATAAGAAAGAGAAGCTCATCTTCGAGGCCCTCAACGAAGAAACCAACTTTGAAAACGAGGGGTCGGTGGAGAAGGCGTATGCCACGCTGACCCGCGTGAACCAACTGTTCATCGACACGGTGCGCAAAACTGGCGGCAACAACGCGCAGCGTCTCCTGATCGTCCCCGGCTACTCGACGGATTTCGGTAAGACGTGCGAAAAAGAATACCGCCTGCCGAAGGATACAGTCCCCAGAAAGCTGTTCGTCTCGGTCCACTACTACACGCCTTGGACCTTTGTGGGGATGAACGAAGACGCGTCATGGGGCAAGATGAAGCCCACCTGGGGCAGCGAAGAGGACATAAAGCAGTTGAACGACCTCTTTGACGGGATGAGCGACTTTTCCAAGCACAACGATATCCCGGTTTACGTCGGCGAATTCTCGATGTGCTCCAACAAGGAGAAAGCTTATAGCGTCCTCTGGACCAACTCGGTATTCCAAGCCGCGCTGAAAAGGAAAATGGTTCCCGTGCTCTGGGACATCGGCGGTGCAATATCCCGTCGCGAGCCATACGAACCGAGCGAGGAACTCTCCGATATGCTGCGGAACAAGGGGAATCCATCCACAACCCCAGCCTCAACACCGCAATAACCGGTCGGTGCAAATCCTGCGAAAGCCGACCCCTCTTGCTCGCTCGTCGCACTCGGGCAAGTTGAAAATTGCTTTGTCTCTTCTGCGGCAACATGGATGGCCTCATCAACATCTCCCAAGGCGTCCATGCGTTTTTGAAACTGCATGACGTTCCTCCCCTGTGGAATGTTGATGACCACGGCCATGACCGTGCGACATGGGGCAGTAACTTCTATGACTTCGCGTACAAAATGTTTCGCTGACCTCGTGCGGAGCCCTCGCGATATGCGTGTGCTTTCAAAATCCCTCGTAATCCTGATTTCCTAGGCGAAGACGCTGGATGCAACAGCCCGAAAATGACGCCAAACTAGCCGTCCCTGGCCGCCACCTTGTTGACGCCTGCCTGAGCGCTGTTTTTAAGCGAGCGTCATCGCAATCAGCAGACTCGTCGCTTGCAGGAAATGTCCGCTTGCACGCGTCATTGAACCCCAACCAAACTGGGATCGAACCAAAATAGCTTCTTCGCATCGGTATCGTCGGTCACATCCTTCTTTGTGAGAGCCTCCACATGTCCATCTGCGAAGACCACATTGCATTTCCCTCCATTGCGAAACGCCATGCCGACATTGTTGGTCTGGGCACTATCCGCCGATTCATTCCAGTTTAGGCGATATTGCATGCTTCCTTTACAATCGCAAGACTCGTAAAACATGATAAACCGCGATGGCTTAGCAACACTTTGCATCCGTATCTTGCCTGGTGTCCCCATGGCATCAGACCAATAAATGTTGTAAGCGCCCGGGTCACCGGCTTGGGTGTGACTCCAGGCTGTCATATTCATGGCGATGGTGCGACTGCGACCATCAGTGGGAGGACTGCTCACCTTTACGTTACTCCCTGTCTTCAGGGCTTCGGGATATTCATTGCCCCAAGCAGGCCAATAGTAGTCCCCACCGTATCCAGCCCCCACTCCAAGATTTTTTATGAACGGGATATACGCGAACCAAGGAGAACCGTAGGGATTACCATCTCCAAACGGGGCATTTCCGACGAAGAACCCGTCGTACTCGCTCGCGTAAAGAGCGTCGGCAGCTTGGATGTGACGCAGGTGCGCCACAGTCTTGGCCGAACCCGCGGCTTTGCGGGCCGAGTTGACCGCAGGCAACACGATGGCAGCCAAGATGGCAATAATCGCGATGACAACAAGGAGCTCGATCAAGGTAAAGGCTCGGTGGCAAGACGGGCTCCGCAGAGCGATTCGGGAAAAGTGATGTCGGGACATGGTTGCCATAAATGGAGGGGTTACAGTACTAAACTAAAAGTTCCCGGACATTCAGCAACTCACGGCAATGCGGAAGATTTGTTACAGTAACGAACATCGGGCCATTGGTGTGTCCGTTTTGCCCTTTTGTTCCGTGAATTAGATAACAAGCCGCGCTCAGTTGAAATAGACCATACGATCAGACTGTGCCCCGGCGGTTCTCGAGTTGACGGCGAATCTCGGCCATCTTTTCTTGGGTGAGCGGGAAACGCATCAGGGCAATGACCGACAAAACAAGGCCGACGACAGGGATGACGATGAACAGGAAGCGGATCATGAAGATCGTGAACGGGGTCTGGGTGACAAGGTTCGAGTCGAAGCCGACCCACTGGAGAATGAAAAACGAGATGCCGGCGCCGAGGGCCATGCCGACTTTGTTGATCCAGGAGCCGCAGGCGGAGAACGACCCTTCGCGACGGCGGCCGCCTTCGAGTTCGTCGTAGTCCATGACGTCGGCCCCGATCGATCCCATCAGCATCCAGAAGCCGACGCCGGTGAAGGCGATGGAGCCGGAGGCAAGGAGCTGCAGCCAGACGATGTGGGGAGTGTAAAGCCACCAGGTGCCGATGAACACGGCGATGGCCATGCAGAACACCCACATCAAAGCGTGGATTTTTCCCAATCGGTGCGAAAGAAATGTGAAGAACGGAATGCCGAGGAAGCCCATCAGCATGGCGGTGACGCCCATGAGCGAGTTGTAGAAGTTACCCTCGGAGGTGTTGCCGCGGCAGACGTAATAGATCGTCACGGCGAAGCCCAGCGTGCCCACCATGCTCAGGCCCATGTTGTAGGCCATCTGCATGCCGAGCTGGATGCGAAACGGCCGGCACTGGAGGGTCTGCCAGAGCGTTTCCTTGATGGAAATCCGCTGCTGTCCCTTCGAGACGAGCTTCGTGTAATAGCGCTCGCGAACCAGGGCGGTGCAGGCGAGGCCGGCGATGATGATGAGCAGTCCGCACATCACGAGATAGACCTGCGCGCCGAGCAGCATGTTGGGCTTCGCCCCGTCGGCGGCGGACTGCCATGCCTCCGTCGTGGTGAAAAGCAGCTTGATGCGCTCAAACACATTCGAGCTGTCCGCGCCCACCCACACGGCGCGCGAGAAGAAATTGCCGAAGAAAAACAATCCCAGCTCGGGGACTTTTTGCACCGCGCTTTTGAACGAAAACACGCTGGTTCGTTCGTGATAGTCCGGCGTCATTTCGTTGCCGAGGCTCTGGTAGGGCATGTTGAAGCTGCTGACGATCGGCAGGTAGAGCGCCGACGAGAGGATCATGAACCAGAAGCAAGTCGTGGGAGACCAGCTCGGGCTGACCGCGAGCAGGAACGGCAATGCGATGCCCGCCAACAGGCAGCCGATGAGCATGAAGGGCCGGCGGCGGCCCCAGCGGGAGCGGGTGTTGTCCGACAACCACCCGAAGAACGGGTCGGAGATCGCGTCGAACACGCGGTTCAGGATTACCGCCACGCCGATCTGCCACTGCGGGACGTGCAGGTAGAGTCCGAAAATCTGAAACGCGATGGTCGGGTAGAGCCAGTGCCCGAAGATGTCGGGGAACGTGCCGAGGCCGTAGCCGATCTTTTGCCGCATCGGCACGCGGTCGCTCGTCTTTTCGCCGCCCGCTGGCAGTTGCGGATGGGGGGGCTCGCCAACAACGCTGACGCCGGGGTTGGGGACGATCTCGAAATTTTCTTTGAGGTCGTCCCGATTGTCGCTGGGGGTGTTGTCAGGCATAAACGCGGGGTTAGAAATGGACGGTCATGGAGCGGGCATCCTTGTCCGGCACGATGAGCGTGCCGCCGGCGTCCGCTTGCAAGGCGCCGCCCTTGACAGATTTCACGCCGTCGATGCCGATGAGCTGCACGCTCCAGGGTCCGGTGTGCGGTCCCGTCAATTCCAGCGTGAGGCTTTCGTCCGTCCGCGTGGCGGTGAGGGAACGCGAGGTCGCGCCGTCGAGCGCCGGGATTTCGCAGGTGGCCGTCGCGCCTGCGGCAAGCTGGTAGATGCGGAAGGTGACGCCCTCGGCGAAGTCGTAGTCGGGCCGGTCTTCGCAGGCGCCGAGCGGCAGGATCGTTCCCGGGCGCACGAACAGCGGCAGGCTGAAAAAGTCGTGCTGCGCGATGTGCCAGGAGCCGCCGGCCAGGGATTCGCCGGTGAGAAGGTGCGTCCACGTTCCGGCCGGCAGGTAATAGCTCACGCGGCCATCTTCCGTCATCACGGGCGCGACGAGCAGGGCGTCGCCGAGCATGTATTGACGGTCGAGCGTATCGCTGGCGGGGTCGTCGGGAAACTCCAGCAACATCGCGCGGAGCGTCGGGCGGCCCTTTTTATGCGCTTCGACGGCCCGGGCGAAAAGGTAGGGCATGAGGCGGCACTTGAGCTTCGTGAAGGTGCGCAGGACATCGCAGGCCTCCTCGTCGTAGGCCCACGGGATGCGGTAGCTGGAGTTGCCGTGCAGTCGGCTGTGCGAGGAAAGCAGGCCAAAGGCGATCCACCGCTTATAGACCGCCGGGCTGCCGTTGCCCTCGAAGCCGCCGATATCGTGGCTCCAGAATCCGAAGCCGCAGAGGCTGAGGGAAAGCCCGCCGCGCAGGCTCTCGGCCATCGACTCGAAGCTCGACCAACAATCGCCGCCCCAGTGCAGAGGAAAGCGCTGCCCGGAGGCGTAGGCCGAGCGCGCGAACAGGACGGCCTCGCCCTTGCCCCGCGCCGCTTCGAGCGCGTTGAAGACGCATTCGTTGTAGATCACGCTGTAGTGATTGTGCATGCCCTTGGAGTCGGAGCCGTCGTGCCAGGCGACGTCGGTGGGAATGCGCTCGCCAAAGTCCGTCTTGAAACAGTCCACCCCCATGTCGAGCAGACGCCGCAGATGGCTGGCATACCACTCGCACGCGGCGGGATTCGTGAAATCCACGATGCCCATGCCCGGCTGCCAGAGGTCGGTCTGCCAAACACCGCCGTCCGTTTTCTCGAGCAGAAAACCGCCCTGCTTGCCTTCCTCGAAGAGCGGCGACCGCTGCGCGATGTAGGGATTGATCCACACGCAAATTTTGAGCCCGCGTTCGTGCAGGCGCTGGAGCATGCCGGCCGGATCGGGAAACGTGCGCGGATCCCACTCGAAATCGCACCAGTTGAACTCCCTCATCCAGAAGCAGTCGAAATGGAAGACATGCAACGGAAGGTCGCGTGTCTTCATTTCCTCAATGAAGCTCGTGCAGGTCTCCTCGTCGTAGCTCGTGACGAACGAGGTCGTCAGCCACAGACCGAACGACCACGCCGGCGGCAGGGCGGGGCGGCCCGTCAACGCCGTCAATTTTTCGATCACGTCGTGCGGCGTCGGGCCGTCGATCACGAAATACTCCAGGCTCTCGCCCGCCACGCTGAACTGCGCGCGGTTGGTCTTTTCCGACGCGACCTCGAACGACACGGGGCCCGTCTCGTTCACCAGCACGCCATAGCCGCGATTCGTCAGGTAAAACGGCACCGCTTTGTAAGCCTGATCGCTGCTCGTTCCGCCGTCCTTGTTCCAGTTCTCCACGACCTGGCCATTTTTCACGAACGCCGTGAAGCGCTCGCCGAACCCGTAAACGCACTCGCCCACCGCGAGCGAAAGCTGCTCGAAAAGGAAGTTCCCGCGGTCCTGCCATTGCGCATACCCGAGGTTGCGCCAGGCGCTCTTCGTGAGCAGGCGGTCGCCGGACTCGAACCGCAGTTCCCACCCGCCGGTCTTCAATCCCACGCGGGCGGTCATGCTGCCCGAAGTGATCGAGGCCTCCGACTCGCCGATCGAAATTTCAACGGGCATCGCAGGCAGCGGCTGCAGCGGAATTTTCGGCCCGCGCTCGAGATCGCCGGAGTAATGCTCGATCCGCACCTTGATGATGCCTGGCAGCACCGCGCTCAAACGCAGCGTAAGCAGCGGTCCCTGCAAGGTCTGGCCGCGATGCCGGACGACCTGCGTCGTCGCATAAACGATCAAGTCGTCGCCGTCGCGGACCGCTTCATAAGCTTCCGCCGCGTAGTGGGCGGTGACACCGGGTTGATGGAGCCAAAGGCCGTCTGTAAATTTCATAAGTTGTCGAAATACCGGCCTCTTGCGAGCCGGGGATATTGAGGATGTGGGAAACTGGCGGGACTGCAATGCGCGAAGTCTGCACCCCAAAACGTTACAGTATCATTTTCACCGTAGGAAGGGCATTTGTCGAAACGAGCGCAGGTCGGAATCCGTGCTGTGGGTAGTCATGAAATCCAGTCACCCGGTTTCTACGACGCACTGGTGCCTTGGGAAGCTGCGCTGCGGCTGAAGGCAAACGAGCGCAGGTCGGGCATGGCCGCACCGGGAGCGCCGTCAACGAATTTGAAATACACCGCGTGGCGGCCGCTGATGTTTGCAATCGGGATCGTGAAACTGCGCCAGGTTTCTCCCGCATCCTTCGGATGGTCGATCTGCGCCGTCGCCCACCGCTACGGCGCAAGGCGCGCCGACGACTTGGGCAAAGAGGTAGTATTTGTCGTTCACCTTCACGATGTCTGGCGCGTAGAATTCGTAGTCAGACCACGGAATGTGGTCTTTGTGTCCCCTCACTGTTCCGCGAGCTGAGGACGACGCCGTGATCCTTTCAGTTGTTGAGATCGTTGAGTGGAGCGGACCAGACCTTCAGAATATAGTCGCAGAACCGCTCGGAGCCGTGGAGGTAAACACGATCACCGCAAACCTTCGGCTCGCCGTCCGGATTTCTCAAAAAATACTCGTGAAGGTAGAGTCAGACATGGATTACGCGGCAGCGGACACTCCTCCCTTCTGAGTGGATGTCTGGCACTCCCGAAATCCCCAAAAAAAGCTCCGGGAATCTGTCGTCCTATAACGTCATTCGCGCGCAGTGCGGGCCGCACGGGTGAAGGGCAGCCGCTTCCGCTGGTTGTAGCCGATCAACCCGACCAGACCCACCGCACCGAAGACCGTCGAAGGCTCGGGAACCGCAGTGACGAAACCAAGATCATCGTAACGTATGAAATTGTTTTGGGAGAGCTCAAATTTCACGATGGGATTGCTAATTGTGGTTTTGAATCCATGGAAATACACGTCGTCCGCGGTTGCTCCCGATGTGCTGACGGCGACGGTGGGAGCGTTCTGAAAGTAAACTGTCAGCACTGGAATGCGACTGGCGTCATTTCGATCCAAGCTGAAGATTCCGAGTTCGATCAGCGGCGTGCTCGGCGTGAAGGTTCGGGTGGCACCGTTGCCGGCGAGACCCAATTCAAACGCCCCGGAAGTCGCTTCGCTGCCGATGTTCCCTTGGTTGATACCACCGGCGCCGGCACCTTCGGTATAAGTAAAAGTGTTTAGCAAAGTGCCACCATTATTCACCGTAACGGTCTCTCCGTTGTTGACGCTGAAGCCGCCAACATTGTCAAAATTCCACACGCCACCGGTATTGGCGGTGTATGCGGTTGCGATGTCTGACGCAAAAGTCGTGGCGTTGACAGTATTCCCGGTGGCTTCTTTAAGCGGCTTACCGTTCGTGTTCATGACTCCCACCGTGGTGGTGGAAAAGTTGGTTGCTGTTGCGGTGGTGATGGAAGCGGCGAGGAGGAGCGCGGCAGCGCATCCGGTGAGTGCAATTTTAGGATTCATAGAGAAACGAGGTGCCATTTTCATAATGGTTTGAGGGGGTAATTTGGGGTGAGTTTGTGGATGTTTATTTCCGTGTGCTGTAATATCACCCGTCCAAGAATGTTTCTACGTTCGCGGCCGAAAATGTGATGTTACAGTATTTTCCTTGGCTGTGTGCCCAAAATGAGAGAGCGCTGACATTCCTGCCCCTGGCGAAGCGGAGTTTGTCTGACACGAGGTTTCACTAAGCATTCGCGCCCTCTCCACAGCTGCGGACGCTTCAACGATGATTCTCTTGCAGTTAAATCGGGAAACGAGCCGTCTCGCCTCGTGCAGAGCAACGAATGTTACAGAATCATAAGGCGCAAAACCGCCGTGTATTGGAAGTAAGGAAAAGAGGATTAGCTATAAAGACAATTTTGTCACGATGACCTCTCACACTGCCTCTCCGTCGAGTTTTTCCACCAGCCATTCTGAATCCAGCCTTGAAGACCTAGTGGAAAACTTGCTCTCCCTTCTGACTCTGGAAGAGAAAATCGGTCTTGTGCATGGAAACACCAAGTTCAGCACATCGGGCGTGCCGAGATTAAATATCCCGGAGCGCTGGTTGACCGACGGTCCTCATGGCGTTCGCGAGGAGATTTCCCCTGATAGCTGGATGCCAGCCGGGCGCTGGGATGATTATGCGACCGCCCTGCCCATTTCTCTCGCGCTGGCTGCAACTTGGAACCCCGCTTTGGCCCTGACGGGCGGAGAGGTGCTCGGGGCCGAAGCCCGCGCCCGGAAGAAGGACATCCTGCTTGCACCCGGAGTGAACATCCAGCGCACACCGCTCTGTGGCCGCACGTTCGAGTATTTTGGCGAAGATCCCTTCCTCACAACGAGAATGGCGGTGAATTATATTCGCGGCGTGCAATCCCAGGGAGTGGCTGCCTGCGTGAAACACCTGGCGGTGAACAACCAGGAAGTCGAACGAATGACGATCGACGTTGAGGTTGACGAGCGGACTTTGCGCGAAATTTATCTGCCAGCTTTTCAAGCGGCGGTGCAGGAGGCCGGCGTCTGCGTGGTCATGGGCGCCTACAACAAACTGCGCGGCCAGTGGTGTTCCCACAACGACTATCTCCTCAATCACATTCTCAAGGAGGAATGGAAATTCCAGGGGCTTGTCGTTTCCGACTGGAATGCCGTTCACGACACCACCGAGGCAGTTTTTAACGGATTGGATCTCGAAATGGGGACCGAACTCCCACCCGATGAACATTTTCTGGCGGAGCCATTCCGCCAAGGCATCCTCGACGGAACCTACCCGCTCGAAGCTCTCGATGAGAAGGTGCGTCGCAATCTACGTGTGCTGATTGCCACTGGAGGCATGGAGAGCGAAGAGAACCGTCCCGTCGGCCGTCTGGGCACGCCAGAGCATCGCGCCGTCGCAGGCGAAATCGCCGGGGAGGCCATCGTCCTGCTGAAGAATGAGGGAGCTCTCCTTCCCATAGTCCTCGACAAAGTGCGTTCCATCGCCGTGATCGGCGAGAACGCCAGACGCAAACACTCGAAGGGAGGCTTCGGAGCCGGGGTGAAAGTGATGCACGAGGTTAATGCTCTGGAAGGGATCATGCAGCGCTCCAGCCTCGTGACTGACGTCACTTATTCCAAAGGCTACAGTTCCGAGGAAACTACCGGAGACTTGATCGAGCGCGCCGTGGAAGCCGCCCGCCGGGCGGATATCGCCATCGTATTTGCGGGCTTGAGCCGTGCGCTGTATTCCGACGACGAAAGCACAGATCGCGCCAGCCTCGCCCTCCCATTCGGTCAGGACGAGTTGATCAGCCGTGTCGCCGCAGCCAACCCGCGCACCATTGTCGTGATGGTCTCCGGTTCGCCTGTGGCGATGGATTCTTGGATCGGATCGGTGCCGGTGGTGCTACAGGCGTGGTATGGTGGCGTGGAGGCGGGAACCGTCATTGCCAGCGTGCTTTTCGGAGACACGACCCCGTCGGGGAAACTGCCCTGCACCTTTCCCCGCCATCTGGAGGACATTGCGGCTCATGCGTTTGGACCGACGGCCTATCCGGGCCTCGATGGGAAAGTCACTTACGAGGAGGGTCTCATGGTAGGCTACCGCCATTTCGACACCAAGGGCATCGAACCACTCTTTGCCTTCGGGCACGGCCTGTCATACACCGATTTCGCATACTCTGATCTGGAACTGGAAGCTGGCGACGATGGGGTGTTTCTCAATGCAAGCTTCGATCTCGCCAACATCGGCACCTGTCGCGGGGCGGAAGTGGCGCAGCTCTATATTCAGGACATCGAATCCTCTCTACCGCGTCCGGCCAAAGAGTTGAAAGGATTCACCAAGATCACGCTCGAACCGGGCGAGCGGCGGCGCGTCACGATTCCTCTCGACCTGAGAGCCTTTATGTTTTTTCACCCCGAACAGGGTGGCTGGCTGGCGGAAAGCGGGGATTTCCGCATCCTGATAGGCAGTTCGTCCCGGGATCTCCGGCTTGAGACGGTGTATCATCTTAAGAATTCTCAGTTTGAGCCGTTGCAAGCCTCGCCAAGCGGGCGGGCGACGGGCGATTCAGTTTCGATGCCCGCCCTCCTGGCTTGTGAATCCGGGTCTTGAATTCACCAAGGCTACAAAACAGGATGGGGATTCACCGCTGCCCCATCATTGCTGTCCGGGTTTGATCCGGGTAGTCTCAAGAATCCATGAAAACCCAGATTACCGTGCGAACCATCGCGGAGAGCGCCGGAGTTTCGCCCATGACGGTGAGCCGTGCGCTCCGTGGGGAACCGAACGTTGATCCGGATACGGCGGTCCGAATTCGCGAAGTGGCCGATCGGCTCGGCTATCGCCGCAATCTTCTGGTTTCAACCGTCATGTCCACACTGCGTGGAACCAAACAGCCGATGTGCAGTCCTGTCATTGCATTTCTAACTGCGGAGAGCGCATCTTTTCGCCCCGAGCAACGGCTGGCGTCGCAGCTTTATCTCCAGGGGGCTCAGAATATAGCCTCTAAAAGCGGGTTCACGGTTGAAGAGTTCGTGATGGACACAGCCCGGTCGGATTCAAAAACCATATCCCGCATCCTCTATGCGCGAAACATTCGTGGTTTGCTGATCGGCCCGCTCTGTCGCAGTTGCGGCCATCTATCACTGGATTGGAAGGAATTCTCCAGCAGTGCCATTTCTATCAATCTGGTCAAACCAGACATGGACCGTTGTAGCGTCGATCCCGTGCAATCCGTCAACTTGGCGATCCGCAATCTTAAGCGGATGGGATATCGCCGTATCGGCTACGCGATCTCCCCGTTCCAAGTTGCGCTCAGCCATCACCGCAGTCGGGCGATGTATCTGGATTATCAGTGCGAACTCCCGCTAGAGCAGACAGTCGGTTTGATCACGGACTGGTCTTTGCAGGGGCTGTCCAATTGGTTCAAAATGGAAAAGCCAGACGCGATCATCGGGCATGGTGATGAGATTCTTTCCTGGCTAAACGCGCTTGGAATCAGCGTGCCTCTGGACGTTGGCTATGTGGATATCAATATATTTGAGGGCAACCATGTCCCCATTGCCGGCGTGGTCTTTGATTACAAAAGCATCGGAGCGGCAGCGGCAAACATGGTCATCAGCAATCTTTTGCACAATAACCACGGCCTGCCTCAACACCCGGTCCACAGCTATATTCAGGGCTATTGGCGGAACGGCTCCAGCGTGAGCATCCAGACTCAACCTCCCTCCCCAACGAAAGGCAAAAAGGGAGCGAAGTCCCCGAAGAAAGCGGTGCCAAAGATTGAGGAGGAGCCTTTTCATCCCCTGGCCCAGAAGGCCTTCATCCATCAGTGGCAACTCCTCAATCTGCGCAAGGCCGCGACGCATTCCTACCGGAGTCGTAGGGATATCTCCAAATGGGAGGAAGGTCTCGGCCTGCCTCTGGTCGCCGGTCGGCAACAGATCAATGCCGTGCCCTTCCAGTTGATTGATGAAAAGACCAACGCAGGCAAGGGCTTCGTGCTCCTGCAGAATCAAGCTCCTCTCACAATGCCTGTTGGCAACGCCTGCGAAGCCGTTTTCTTTTTGATCGCGGCGGGCTTTATTTCCTCTCATGGGGCCATCGCTGAGATGGTCTATAAGTGGGCGGATGGAGAGGAGGAATCCCAGCCCCTAGTCGCATACTTCACCCCTCCGCCCGATGCCAGCGTGCAAGATCGCTGGGTATCCGAATCCGGCGTGCAGGATTGGTGGCCCTCCTTTCCGCATTTCCATAATCAGGCCGCAAAGGCGTTCAGGCTGGGTGCAAACGATGAAGATCCCGTGGAATGGCGCTATCTCTACACATTGCAGTGGATTAATCGCCGGCCCAAATACGACCTAAGCAGCATCACCATCCGGCATCTGCCCAACAACGACACCAAACTCGCCGTCTTCGCGGCGACTCTATTGCTCCCTAGATAAACGCGGTTATGCACATGTTGAAGAAACGCGCCTTCCATCAAAGCACGTAATAACGCCATTTGCGCGTTATATAATTTTGACGACGGCCTCTTTGGCTGCGCGTCAAAACGGACATTCCGTCCAGCAACATTAACCAAGCAGGTATCATGGCTAGACCCAACCCCTATAGTCCTGCGATCTCCTGTTTTCTCGTTTCCGTCCTCTATCACGAGGCGAAACGTAGAAAGATGCCGATGACCTGGCTCACCAACTTGCTGCGCGGCAACTGAAGAACTCGGAAAGCTGGCAAGAGACCCAGAGTCTGCGGATCGCAAAGGAACCCGTCGCTAAGCACTAGCGATTACTATATCAAGGCACGACAGCCGACCACATGGTCGGCTTTTTTGTGCTCTCAACCAAACAACCAACACGAAAGGAATAAAATTATGGCCATCATACTAGAAGCCAGTTACAGCAAAAAATTGGGACTACCCCATTTCAGTAGTCATTCATACGTCGTTAGCATTCGCACAGAATTAACCGACGTCGCCCAAGTCCCGGAAGAAAGCAGTCGTCTTTACCGGTTGCTACAGGACACCGTGGACCACGACATCCAGCAAGTCGGATTCATCCCGATGCCACCCGCTACGGCATGTCTCATCCGGAAGGCAGCAACCGAGACCAGCGCCAAAATGGCAATGGCAATGGGCAGCGGAATGACAGTAACGGGCACCATAATGGCGACCCCGATGCACCACCCACTAACGGCACTGGGCGCAATGGCTACACGAATGGCCGAAGCCATCGGCCCGGCACTCCCGTTAGTGCCAAGCAGCTCGACTTAATCAACCGGATCATCCGGGAGAACAACGCGGACCGAACCGAGGTGGAAACCACCGCCGTGGAAATGTTCGGCGTTGGACTGAGAGAACTCAATTCGACGCAGGCCAGCAACCTGATCGATAAGCTGTTCGGGGGGAAGTCCCGGGGAAGGCAGGCGGCATGAATACGCTCGTCGCCCGACCCAAGCAGAGATATTTAGAATCATCTGACGAAGGCTGACCTTTGTGCTCTTACATCAACTCCGCCATTTTTTTTGAGTGACTGCGGTTCACGTGACTATAAGTATCCAAAGATCAGCTTGCCGCCATCTTTGTGGCATTGCCATTCTGCGATCACTTTCATGTCCCACCCCGTTCTATGGCTCGCGTGATGAACATGCGTCGAAGCGAGCGTGCTTAAGCCCTTGCACGTGCAAGGTGATTCGTCATTGTGAGAAGCCTAAGTATCAGAGGGATCCGGCCTAAGGTTCCTTAATCCACCATTATCGCTGCCATCCTCTCAGCATGAGAATTTCGCACGTGGCTGTAAGTCCCAAGAATTAAGCGGCCACCGTCAGAATGGCCCTACCAATCTGCAATCACTTTGACATCAACACCTTTTTCAATACAGCGGGTAATGAACATCCGGCGGAACGACCTCTGGGTGTGAGCCGGAAGTTTTAATCGGTTGCAGGCGGACTGTAGGGCTTTCTTTGCGTTTCTCCGAGTGCTGGCCTTTTGATTTCTGCTCTTGGCGAGATTGAGCGGAAAAGGGGATCAGTCTGCTCCAGAGCCTTCTCATACCGTTTCAATACCAAGGCTCGGGCCTGTGGAAAGATTGGAATAAAATACGGCTTACAGGTCTTCACGCGGAAGAATGTCAGTTGCTGTTTGGAAAGATTTACGTGCTGCTTTGCGATGCCGCTGGTCTCCGCTTGGCCTACGCCAAGGAGACCAAGAAACTCCAGAAAATCCGCACTCTCTTCAGCGTCAGCATTTCCTTTTTGGGAGCGCACATCAGCGATGATCACGCGAAACTCTTCATAACTGGGCGTGACACGGCGCGGCGTGACCACTTTTTTTACCTTTAGAGTTCGCGCCGGTGAATCTGCGAGAGCTTTGTCGGTCACGGCCACCTCGAAAAGCGCCTTCAACACCTGAATGTAGTGGTTGTAGGATGAATACTTGAAGCGGTGCGACTCCAGCCAACCTGAGAGATCAGATGGCTTGATCTTGGAAATTTCTACGCCGCTGCGCAGCGGAAAATCGTTCAGCAAGCGCCGGATGATGTGTTTTCAGCGCGACAGTGCTTGCCCCCCTGCCCTTGGATGGTTGTGAGATAGCGTTCTGCAAGAGAAGCAAGAGTTAATTTCCCCTGCGATGCATCCACACGCCCCATCTCGCGCTGCCGGTCTCCCAGCAGCCGTTTAGCCATCGGCTTGTCCGTAGTTTGAAGGGAGAGGCGTTTCTGTTTGCCCTCATGCTTGAACAAGGCATAATATACTCCATTCGATGAGTACCGATACAGACATGGCACTTCCGTTTTCTGGAAGATTGGTTTCGAGCCTGAAACCAGGGTTTTCTTCATGCTCTGAGCCTACAGGTTACAAAGCTTTTTTGAGAGTGTTCGTATTCATCGCAAACTGTTGAATACTAAGGTATTGCGCGATTAGCTCAGTGGTAGAGCGCTTGCTTCACACGCAAGATGTCGCAGGTTCAAACCCTGCATCGCGCACCATTCCCCATCTGCGGGACTAACATGGACGGAGTGTGACAAATCGTAACTAAACTCCTGATTATCAGGCACTTCCGATTCAAGAAATTTTACTTCATTCGTGACAGCCTGTGACGACGTTTGACTCTCACGGACTATTTCAGGTGTGCTTTTAGGTGTGCTTTCCGAAACCTTTGTTTTTGGCATCAGCAGCGAAGGAAGGGCACGAATGGCGTCACCTGTCGGCAGCAATCCCGCATCGGTGTAAGTTTTGGCCGTCAGGTTGGGATCACTGTGCCGCATCAGTTCCATCGCGGTTCTCATCGTTTCGCCATTTAGGGCGAGGAACGTGCAGAACGTATTTCTTAAAGCATGAAGATCGATCCTACGGCCCGAAGCATCTATGGGTTCGATTCCAGCAGCCTTCAAATCGTATTGCAGCACAGGCACTTTCGGGACTTTTGGAAATACGAGATCGGACGCCTTAAAGTCAGCAGGCCGATAGGCGCGTAATACGTTTGCCAGTTCTTCATCAATCGCCACGGCAGCGGCTCGATGGTTCTTGGTGGTCGATGCGCGGGCCGTTGCAAAACAATGTTCACCATCGAGCGCGATGTCTTGCCAGCGTAGTTGCTCCAATTCGCCGCGCCGAAAACCCGTCTCCAAAGCAAAATGATAAACGACGCCTCTTTCCTTGCTCACGGCAATCAGCCGCCGGGCATCTTCGACACCCAAAGCTCTGCGATAGAAAGATTTGTCTGCATCGTTCTTGATTAGCTCGACGGTAAACAAAGGATTCGAGGGAATTTGTCCCCGTTTTACCAAGGCATTAAAAAGGGCCGATATAGTGATTAGATATTCATTCAGCGTTTTCGCGGTCTTGGTTTGTTTTTGACGCCATTTACGAAAGGACTCCGCTGATACTTCCTTAACGGTCTTCCAACCGCATTCACGGCAAAGGAGATGCACTTGCGCCTCGAATCCGCGCACGTAACGCTCATCACGCCGAAGCTGACGAAGTTCTGCAACGTGGCTGGAAAGTAATTCTGAGATCGGGCGGTTCAATCCGTCTCGAATAGCCTTGGCGGGAATTAAGCCTTCACTTTCCATTTCCAGCTCTTTCACAATCCGAGCTAATTTTGCTTGTGCCACTTGGCGATCCGTCGTGAAGAGACAGATGGTTTTTCTTTCTGAATTTTCAGCCAAGCAATAAGTGCCGAAGTAATTTTTAGAAATTATTTTCTTCCCATCGACGACCCTCTTGCGTTTATGGATATAACTGGTGCGATTCATGGCGTTAGTGGTTGGCGAGTTTGCGTTGCATGTAATTCAAAATGGCGGATTCAGGCAGCTTGGAAAGTTTCCCGATTTTGACAATGGGCGGCAGTTCCCCTTTCTGACACATGCGGCGAATGGTCCGGGCGCACACATCCAGTTTTCCCGCCGCTTTTTTGAGGCTTATGAAATTATCATCTTTCTCGATCTTCATCCTTTGCCCTTCTAGCTTTTGCTCTTTCTCTCAATTCCTCGGCACTCAAAGGTTTCTGGAAAGGCATTTTTGCTAATGAAATCAAGAAATCCATCGGAGATTCTCCGTCCACTTCCAGAGAATCAAGCAAACCCATTCTTTCATTTTTGTTCTGCCATTGGAGAAATTCTCCATGCCAGTCCGGTTTTGACCCCTCCAGATCTTCAATTGTGATTGCGCCTTGTTTTACAGCTCTCTCTTCCAATTCTTGCCTCCAAGCCTTTGCCTCACTTGCCGGAACATAACCATAAGGATTTTCTCTCAAAATCTTGTTTTTTCCGAAAAGGGTGGTCTTTCGATACGTGACGTGAAATAGAAAAATGGAAAGCTTTCCCTCTTTAATCCGCTTGTAAACGGCGGCTCTCGAAACCGGGCAATACATCCCGACTCCACCAGGGGAAACAGAGGGGCCAATGATTTCTGTAATTAACTCAAACCACGCCGCCGCTTCTTCCTGCGATCCATCACGACGATACATACGTGTGCCAGAATCGGGTTTTCCAACCAACGAATAAAGTTCGGTGGGAATCTCGACAAATGGAAAATCAGTTTGCACAAAGCAAACTGCAATGATGTTTACATTTTGTCAACTCGCTATGAATCTTATTCAACTCGGGATCAGTGATTCGAGAAATTCTGTGAGTTTCCAAACCGGACAGAAATTGATTAGATGTTCCGTAGCAAGGTCACAATGATCGTTCCGACCGCGTAAAATGCCTGCGAGTTCGAATTTGTCGCTGAGGCCAGAATAAATCCAGAGTCCAGAACCACTCATTCCGCGCAAATCGCGTGCGCCCCCAGAGGGTTGGAAGCCGACGAGTTGAGGGGCGACATTGGTATTCAGTTCTAAAAGATCCTTTTCGGCAAAATCGCTCACGATCTTTTCAGGGAGCACTTCCATAATTGGTCCGTGGGCAATATAGACTGGCGTGTTCATGTAAAGAACAAGATCTGGATACTGAAAATATCTCTGAGCAAATCCCGGCGTTCCGTAAATGAAGGAAAGTAAGCCGAGATTCTTGCTTAAATTATCGAAGGTGAACGGACTCTGCGAAAGATCGTACGCACTTTTCGGAATGTCTTGGAGCTGTATTCCCTTCAACCGAAAGACAGCGACATCACAAGCAATGTCACTTCCGATAAATTCCATTGGGGGAACTTCGTGTTTCATATCCTCCTCGATCATGTCCTTTTTGAGGCGCAGGGGACCGGTAAAATAGTCTCGGTCATTTTTAAGGACATGGTGGCAGGTAATGACGTATTCCAACCCTCGAAATAGAACATGCACACAGCCTGCGGCTCCGCATTTCCCTGTCCCTTTCTCGATGGAAAGGACGATATCAGTGTGAATTCCGATTTGCGGCTCCCTCAGCGGGAGGAGATGGGCAACGTCTTCGTTTGTCATTTTCGTAAACGGTATGTTTGTCGTTTATATGTCATCCGGCATGAGTGCCATATCTGCCAGATAAATTTCGTGGGCACGGAAGTCTCTAGGATTTAGGGCAGATTGAATTTTTAGTATATTCTTCTGTAACTGTTTTGGTGGAATCTGTGAATAGCTTTGCTGGATTTTAGCGGCGCTTTCGGCGATTGTTTCATTCATCAATTGAACCAAGAGGCCCCCTTGCTTAGAAGCATCCATGGTTCCAGTTTTTGGAACAATCGTCCCTGCCGCGCCGGGCAGCCCGAAGGTTTTTTCGAGATCAGAGCGTGAAAATAAAGTGATGATTGAGGGCAGTTTCACGTAGCTGATGGTCACCTCCTCGTTTGTGTGGGGACTATAAAAAGGAAAGGTTGTGCCGTGAACCGATTGGTGAAGGTAAGTATTACTTCCCGCCGGGAGGCCGCAAGCGGGGTCCCTAATCAAAGGAACAAATTCCATGTAAAAATGGCAACCCGTCGGTGGAATCAGTTCGGCCAAGCAGACCTGCCGTAATTCCTGGTGCATGACTGTTGATTGCGCCAATCCTCTCTGTGGCTTCTTGTCCATCGCCTGCTGAAGGCACCGAAAATGAATAGAGGCTAGGAACAGGGAAATTGCTTCCGTGACCTGATAAGTGCTCTGAGCTTTTTCAACCCACGGGCGAAAGAATTTTGCGCTGAAAGCCCCCTCCCATTTGCTGAAAAGCACCTCGCAACTCGTACAGAGGTAGTCGGACTTCCATCCGTCCTGATAGGGTTTACCGATGTCATCGGTGTTTCTCAATGTTCCGTGAGGTGTGCATGCCTTGAGCCAACGGAAGACAAATTTTGAGACAACGTGGCTGTTCTCAATTGGAGGATTCGACTGGCAGAGAATGCATGTTTTCATCAGATTTGTAAGGAACACAAGGCACTAAAATTTAACTCGAAAAGCGCGCGCTGGAATGGGAAGTCCATCCATCGGTGGCTTGTTTGCGGCGATATTCGCTTCAATCTGCTTTTCGAACCTCGCGACGTAATACATAGGTGATAGAAACCCCTGTAATGCTGGGTCTTGAAAATAGTAAATCTGAGGATCAAATCCTGTAATGTTGCAAAACATATGGTGAAACGACTCAAATGTCTGACCGGTGCTGCAATTTCCTTGGTCCATGTTTATTTCCGAGTTCCACCGACCCTGTCCGTCTTGATGCGACAAACAGTCCACGTAGAGGACCGCTGACGCATGAAGGAAATCCCAGATTAGCTCCTTACGAGCTTTCCCGTCGGCCTGTCGTTGATTGGTGCCGAGAAAACGAGGGTGCCCGCTGATTTCTCCTGCGTCATAAGCGAGATCGGCAGCTCCCCCGGTGACATGCATACTCTTGGCAAGTTCCTTGGCCTTCTTTTCGATGGCTTTCACGTCTCGTGTATAGAAACGGAATAAGGCACTTTTATTGCCTCCCGTCTCGTATCTGGTAAACCAGTATCGCTTGACCTTACCTGTGCTCAAGAGTGGAACAACGATCTGCCCGACAAAAGTCTCGAACCAATTCGCGGCGTCAAACGGGGCGGCGTTCGGGAGTTGAAATTGCATCGAGACCAACCGAAAAGGGAACAATATGTCTTGGATTATTTTCAGGAAGTGCATCTTATTATGCCCTATCGTTGAAGGCTTTGCGTATGCGAGACAAATCTCGGAATGGTCGATGGCACGGGACTGTACCAAGCATAAAATGAGCTATTTTTGTTGAGAGGACTCTACCACTGCTTCTATTTTGTAAGCATCCCAAAAGTCACCTCCCGAGCAACCATACAAAAATTCTGCCCTTGCCTTGCACCGGCCATGCTTTTTGCTTTGCCGCCCTTCCGATAGAGTGTTCCGGCTGGTCAGCAGCCTCAGAGGATGAGGAGAGGCTGCTACGCGGCTTCAATGGTTTTTTACGATGCGCTCATTGCCTCGCTGGCTAGAGACAGAGTGAGAGCAAAAAATAATTTAAGCCGCCATTGCTGGCTCGTGGCGTAAAATAAGAAATTGGCTTCGATTCAGTTCAGCAAAAGCAATCGTTCGGCCTTGCTTGTCGCAGAATTCCACCTCGAATACATCGGGGGCCAGTGTCTCGACAATCGTTCCCACCTGACCAGCCGCGAGCTTTTCCGCTGGAATGTCTTCCAGAAGAGCGACCACTTCGAGTAATGCAGCAGGTGTCGTTTGCACGGGTAATTTCATAGCACGTAACAAGAGGTAAGACGAGGGAAATTTTCTCCACCACGGACCATCCAGTCCCTGCGAACCATCGCGGAAAGTGAACCTTTGCGAAGAAGAAAATCCACGGAATAGCGACGGCCATACACGGAAACCCTGCCAGTTTTACATTCTGCTTGCAGGACAGCTGCGAGCAAATGATCTCGCAGCCATTCGGCATCGCTGGCGTCGATTTCCAGAGCACTCCAGAATACGCGGGCTTTGTTTTTTCCCTCTTCGTGTGTCTCACTCAGGCTGTAATCCCGCAACTTGGCGAGGTCGACGAAGGCGTTTGATGCGTTGGGAAGTTTCACAAATTAGACAGGGCAGGGCACGGTTCCTTTTACCATCAACTCATCCCAAGAGCACATCCAAAATGGTTTGTCTCCCGGTCCCAAGCCATCGGTCCACCCTTCTTCCGCAGATCGTATTTCCTGCATGGAAACAATCCGTAGCCGGTCGAAGAATCCTTTGTTGCCTTTCCAGTGCAGCCAATCTTTGCACGCCCGATAAATGGTGCAGAAACGGGATTCAAAAACCACATCTTTGACCCTTGTCCAATCCCAATCTCCGAAACCAGCCCAGAGCCGCCAGCGTTTTAGGCAGGGTGGACGTTCCTTGCTCAGATATTTTCCCAGATAGGCGGCACGCTCGACGGGCATTTGCATGACGTGGATTCTGCCCCATCCGGCTTGGGCAGCGAGAACTCTTGCGGCATTGACATCAATCCATTGGTTCGTGACCAGGTGAACATGCAGACCGTGTGACTTGTGCATCTCAAATACCCGTAGCCCGCAGAGTTTCGGCCAGCGCACTTTGAGAAGTGTCAGTAAGTGATTCCACCGTTTGCGGGTGTCTTTGATGTCCAACAATTCAGCAAAGGTGAAGGTCCACATAAAAAGTGTCTCCTTACCAAGGGTTTGAGTGGCGAAAAGGTAAGCGGCTTTACTCTTTGTCATGGGTTCCTTGGAGTTGTTTGTTAATAGACAAGATTAAGGGGCCATCCGTTGCCTCGCCTTGCGGCGAGGCAACGGATGGCCCCTCAATTTCGACTTCTTCCGGCTCTCTCAAGGAGAGTTTGCCAAAGACATTTCCGTTTTTTCTTTCCAGACTCTCCAACTCGAAAGCATAGACTTTGCCTTTTTCGACATGGGTGGGAACTTGAGATGGATCGACGGTAGGCGTTCGCACGCCTCTGGTAAGGCGAACGACTTCAAAACCAAAGGCACTCCTACGCTCGATGAAATAAGTGATGTAGAGGGATTTCGCTTTTAGACCGGATTTCTCATCGACATAGCCGGACTCTTTCACATCGGCAGCACGGACTTCACCCACCATCATCACAAGTCCCTTGGCAACATACCGGGCCAGTTCGTCCATTTTCATGGTGACTCCTCCTTTGGCCGAGCCGAACGAACAATTTCAAGAATGGCGGAACGGATGCCAATTGAAAGCAACGGCCACGATGAGAAAATTTCAGCTAAATTTGCCCGATCTAATGAATCAGGTGTGCTTTTAGGTGTGCCGTCATTTGTAAGTCTTGATATTTCAACATTATCTAGCAGGTTCAAACTGCATCGCGCACCACTTTTTTTGTTCAGGTCTGATGAATGGCTCGGGAGGAAACCCAACGAACCCATCTCTCATGCGAAATTATCGGCTCGTCTCTTTTCACTTACAGAGGGGTTCCATCGCAATCTGGCTGGTGCTTGGGATGCTATTCGGGTGTGGCTGGACGGCTGAATTACCGGCAAAAGAATTGCCGCCGCGTCAGGAAGTGACGGTTCTTTCTCCCGCTTACACGCGTAATCTGGAGGTCTCGGCCAGCACCCGCCGATTGCGCGTGGCGCAGGACACCGCCGGACTGGAAGCGCTGGCGGCTGAACTGCGGGTCAGTAAAGAATCCCTCAAGTCGGGCACGTGGCTGCTGACCACTTTCTATGAGTGCGCGGTGGTTGTCCCGGAAGATGATCCTGCGGGAGACCAGACAGCGATGGCGTTTTATGAAAAGTGGGCCGCAGATAGTCCGGAAAGTATCACCGCCCAGCTTTGTCTGGCTCAGGCTTATGTGGATTACGCCTGGATCGCGCGCGGCAGCGGCTGGGCCAGCACCGTGACGGCGGAAGGTCAGAGGTTGATGGACGAGCGTCTGGCCCTCGCCTGGAAAGTCTTGGAAAAAGCCAGGGGACTTCCAGAAAAATGTCCCCAATGGACGGTGGTGGCGCAATCTGTTGCGCTCGGCCAAGGCTGGAGTCACGAGCGTTATTTCGCGATGGTCGAGGAGGCAATCCGGCGCGAGCCGACCTATGGACAAACCTATAACTCGGCTTGTTACTGGCTGCTTCCGCGCTGGTATGGCGAGAAAGGCGACTTCGAAAAATGGATCGCGAAACTAGCCGACGCTCACCCGGAAAAAGACAAGCACTACGCCCTTCTCGTCTGGCAGGCCGATGCCATGAACATGCCGGACGAAATGGTTTTTGCCAACGACCGGCTGGATTGGGAGCGAGCGAAACGCGGCTTTACGATCTGGACTCAGCAAGATCCCGAAAGCCTGCCATTGAGGAATGAATTCATCCACCTCGCCATGCTGGCAAATGACCGGGCAACGACCAGGGCGCAGTTCGATGTCATTGGCGGAAAATACTGGCCGTCGTTCTGGCACAAAAAACCGGCCTCCTTCGAGCAGGCACGCCAGTTTGCCTATGCGAATGGGGAAAATCCGCTGAGATCGCATTCGACTTCAACTCGGCGTCCGCTAGATCCACGCGTGGGCCAATGGATCACCATCGCCGCGCACTCGCTCGGCGGCTTTCTCGTGGGCACTTTTTGCCTGATTCTCGTCTGGCAACGTCGCCGCCCGCTGGAGGGCTTTCTCGTCCTCGCCATTTCCATCGTTCTGGCGGTGCTCTACGGAACCGCCGCCGCTGCCGTTCCATCGGCTGTTTTCGTTCTCTACCTCTGGTCGAAAGAACCGTCCGATCTGCCCGAAAAACCTCCGCATCTCTGGGGCCGCACATTGCTCAGCGTGCTGCTGCTCATGGGCTTCAATGTGATCGTGCAAATCGTAGCCACCATTTTCGCACTGATGCCGGGCTTGGCGGCGAGTGATTTTCACACTGCATCCGCCCAAGGACTTGCCTCCCAGCTCATGGCGTCCGGCGAGGGATTTCTCATCATCGCCAATGCGCAGTGGCTGACTTTGCTGCTGCTCCTGGTCGTGTGCGGGAGACAGCCGCGCTCCGGCTGGCGGGATTATTTCGCCCTGCATCCCACGCCATTGGGACGCGCTGCGCTCTCCATTTTCATCAGCGGAATCGTCATTCTCGGCTCCGGATTTTTCATGGAACGAATGGACGATCCACGGACCAAAGAGTCGCTCCAGTTGATTGCGAACGGCATCCATTCTCCTGTCGTTTTCTTCCTCACCATCGTCATTCTGGCACCGATTTTAGAGGAATTGGTCATGCGCGGCTATGCCTTCCGCGGCTGGTTGCCGAAGTTTGGCTTCGCCGGAACCGTGTTGGCGACTTCCACTATTTTCGCGCTAACCCACGTCCAATACGGCTGGACTGGGCTGGTCCACGTCTTCGTGCTCGGTTGGGCGCTGGGCTGGCTGCGCGGCAAAACAGGGAGCATCTATCCCTGCATCGCCCTGCATTTGGCCAACAATCTCCTCTACGTTCTCAGCTCGGGAGCAGCGACCTGAGTTTTACGAATAAAGATATTCGTCGTAGCGATCTCGGTGGCGGATAGGACTGGAACTCGGGCCGTTTTGCGGATCCTGGACTTCGGGATATTCGAAAATATCACCCTCGTAGTTACGAATGACGATTCGTTCGTGATCGTGGTGCAGGACGTAGCCAGGGTTGATCGGGACTTTGCCGCCGCCGCCGGGGGCGTCGATGACAAATTGCGGCACAGCGTAGCCCGTGGTGTGTCCGCGCAGGCCTTCGATGATTTCGATGCCTTTCGCCACGGAAGTGCGTAGGTGCGAGGAGCCGTTGATGAGGTCGCACTGGTAGATGTAATACGGGCGAACGCGGCACATCAGGAGCTTGTGCACGAGCGCTTTCATAACGGGCAGCGTGTCGTTGACGCCTTTTAAGAGGACGCTCTGGTTGCCGAGCGGAATGCCGTGGTTGGCCATCATTTCGAGCGCCGCCTTCACTTCGGTGGTGAGTTCGCGCGGGTGATTGGTGTGGATGCTCACCCAGAGCGGGTGGTATTTTTGAAGCATCTGGCAGAGCTTCGGCGTGATGCGTTGCGGCAGGAAGATGGGGACGCGGCTGCCGATGCGGAGAAACTCGATGTGCTCGATCTTCCGCAGGCTGCTGAGGAGATATTCGAGTTTGTCGTCGGAAAAAAGCAGGGCGTCGCCACCGGAAAGGAGAACGTCGCGAATCTCCGTATGCTTCTCCAAATATTGAAACGCCTGCTCGAAATCCGTGTGCAACTCCTGCTCGCCGACGCCGCTCACGACCCGGGCGCGGGTGCAATAGCGGCAATAGGCGGCGCAGCGGTCCGTGACCAAAAACAGCACGCGATCCGGGTAGCGATGCACCAGTCCCGGCACCGGCATGTGGCTGTCCTCGCCGCAGGGATCGGCCATGTCGTAGGGAGACGTCCAACTTTCCTCGACTCGAGGAACGACCTGTCGGCGGATCGGGCAATCGGGATTTTCCCGCTCGATGAGGTTGAAATAATGCGGTGTGACAGCGAGCGCGAGCTTGTTGCCGGAGAGCAGGACTCCGGCGCGTTCCTCTTGGGAAAGAACGAGATGTTTCTCGAGTTGCGTCAGGGTGGTGACGCGATTCTTCATCTGCCATTTCCAGTCGTTCCACTGCTCGGGCGTGACGTCGGGCCAGTAGCCGGGAGCATGGGAAAGGAATTTTTTCTCGGGCAGGACTTCCGCGACGGCAGGCGCTTGTTCTATGTTCATCGAATTACGAGCAAAGTTAGGTGAGGAGAGTGGAATGTCAAACGACGTCGTGCGGAGTTATTCATCCCGTTAACGCGCAAAAGCGGCGGGCGGATTTGCTTTTTGAACGACTTTTGCGATTCTGCGGTCTGGGTTCTACTCAACATGGTTTCACGTTCATTTTGTCTCTCGTTCTGCGCGGTTTTCGCGACTTCCATCGCTATCACAGCTCCCCTCTCCGCCGCTGGTCCGGGCGATCTGGTGCGGCAGTTGAATGAGGCTTACATCAACGTCTTCGACAAGGTCTCGCCCTCAGTCGTGGTCATCGAGATCGAGAAACCGGTCACCACTGGCAGCCAGTCGCCCGCCGATATTTTGGGAATGAACCAGGCTCCGGATGCGGACGGCGATTCGGCTCCCGCTCAGCCGGAACTGAGCGAGGGCTCGGGCATGATCTGCCGACCAGACGGTTATATTTTTACGAACAGCCACGTGGTCGATGCGACTGCCAAGATGACGGTGAAATTAAAGGACGGCCGCTCGTTTCCCGCGAAGCTCGTCGGCAGCGATCCGATGTCCGAGGTCGCGGTGATCAAGATCGAAGCCAAGGATTTGCCGGTGGTGGAGTTTATCGACAGCGATGCTGTGCGCGTCGGCCAGATTGCCTGCGTGATCGGTGCGCCGTATAATTTCACCTACTCATTCACGACCGGCGTGATCAGCGGAAAAGGCCGCAACCAGAACCTGCTCGACTGGCGCTGGAGCGGGTTGTTTGAGGATTTTCTTCAGACCGACGCCTCGATTAATCCCGGAAACAGCGGCGGTCCCTTGCTCGACATCGACGGCAAAGTCATCGGAATGAACACCCTCATCCAAGGTATCAATAAGGGACTCGGATTCGCCATTTCCTCGAATTTGCTGCGGCGCGTCGGCGACGAACTTATCGCCCACGGAAAAATCGCCCGTCCGTGGCTGGGACTCGGCATCCAGTCGGTGCAGGAAATTTCCAAGAGCTCAAAGAAATATCAGGCGCTGAAAGACGGCGTGATCGTGATGAGTCTTTCCAACGACGGCCCGGCGTTGCAAAGCGAGTTGCGCCCGCAGGACGTGATCCTGAAAGTGGACGACACGCCGGTGAAGGAAACGATCGATCTCCAGCGGGAAGTCCAGAAGAAAAAAGTCGGGCAGACGGTGAAGCTGGCCGTCTGGCGCGATGGCAAGGAACTCACCATCCCGGTGCGCACGGCGGAAATGCCGAGCAATCTCACCGCGAAAAACGAGCCCGACGAGGAAACGACGCCAGCCGATCCGGACATGGACGATTCCAAGCCCGAGATGGATTCGCCCGAGGCTCGCCATTCCGATGCAACTCCCGGCGTGGGCCTGGAGGTGCAGGTGCTCACTCCCGAGCTGGCCGAGGCGAGAAAACTCAAGGCCAAGGTGGGTCTGATTGTAACCGAAGTCGCCCCCGACAGCGAGGCGGCGGTGGCGGGTGTGCGGGTCGGTGACGTAATTACTGAGGTAAATTCGCAGATCGTCAGCGACGAGAAATCCTATGCCGCAGCCCTCAGCAAAGGCGACAAATCGAAGGGCACTTTGCTCTTTGTGGAGCGCGATAAAAGCAGCGCTTTTCTGGTCCTAAAGCCGGCGGAATAAAAAATTAAAAAGAAAATACATTTTTCTTACTTTACCACGCGAATAAGACTAAACGTCTCATTATGAATCAAAAAATTATCCAACAAATCGGCCGCAGTCAGCGGATTAGCATTATTAATCTCCTCAAACGCAGCGAGGGCATGGCGGTCGCGCGCATGTCTGAAAAACTCGGAATGAGTTACATGGGAGTCAAACAGCACTGTCTGTCGCTCCATCGCCAGGGTTATCTAACCACCAAGCGCGCCCCACATTCGACCGGACGCATCGGACGACCGGAGCTGTTCTACATGCTCACGCCGAAATCGCTCGAGCTGTTTCCACAAGCCGCCAATCCATTTACGGTTGCTCTTCTGGAGGCGGCCACTTCACTCTATGGAGCCACGGCTGCGGAGAAATTACTCTTCAAGCTTTATCAGGCCGAAACCGCGCGCCACGAAGCGAAAATCAAGGGCGAGACTCCCGCTGAACGTGCCAAGTCGCTCGCCAAATTGCGCGATGCCGACGGTTACCTCAGCGAGCTTGTCACAGAAGGCGGCACAAAGAAAATCGTCGAGCACCATTCGCCGCTGATGGATCTCCTGGAAGTGTACCCCTCGATCGCCAACATGGAGGAAGAAATGTTCCGCAAATTGCTTCGCACCGATGTGAAGCGAACGGTGAAGAAGGAAGCTGGCCAGTTCATGGCCGAATATACCCTTCAATAAGCTCGGATAATTCCGTTAGGAGCTACAAAAAGGCGGACTTTTTAGGAGTCCGTCTTTTTTTGTTGTAGCTGATGGATCTTTGCCTAATCAAATGGCGGCGGGGTTGGTGCGGTTGTAGCGCCACTACCGGTAAATGTGCCAGACGTGCTATTGTTGCCGCCCGAGCCAGTGTAATTCGCGTGATTGGTATAGACCGTGGCCGCCGGGCCATTAACTGTCACTTTGATCGTATTTTCGACGGTCACAGTGTTGGCTGAGATGATTTTCTGGCTGGCTCCATCCAAAGTGGTGTCGGCCACAAACCGAACCGTCCCATTGGTGTCATTACCGTACAGTTTCAACGTGTTATCTGCGGAGATCGTGCCACCGCCGACGATCAATTCGCCGTTGTTACCCAAGGCTCCTATTTTGACAATATCGCCACGAATCTCAGCATTGTTGACGGTGATTTTACGATTGTCGCCCGGAGCCCGAATATCGACCGTGCCTCGTGTGGCAATGATTTTTCCGCCATTGATCAAGACGTTGGAATCGCCCGCTCGAATGATGATTTTTCCACCTGCATCGGTTGAGGCGGCGGCATTGAGCAGGGAAAGCAGTTCGCCGGAATTGTTGATGACCACACCGTCGCCGCCGCTGCGTTCACTAATCACGTTGATGGCACCGCCAGTTGCACTGACGCGGCCAGAAGTCGCGTCGTCCGCGGCCACTTTGACGGTCGAATTGACGATGACCGAGGCTTGATTTGAGGTAAGATTAACCGTTCCTCCTTCACCACCGGAGATCTGCGGAGGCGTGCTGTTAGGATCGAATTTATTGATGCCCGTATCGGCCAGGATCGGGGCGTTTACGACGAGATCGCCTGTTTCCGTCGTGGCCGTAAAGGTGCCGCCGTTGGAGCCAGGGCCATAGGTGTTGGTGTTTTCGATACCTTCCAAACTCGGCGCGCGGTATTCGCCGGTGCTTTCACCGAAAGTCACTCCATTCGGGAAATTGGCGGTAAAGGAATCGATGAGATTCGAGTTCGGTGGCACAGAATTGTCTCCCGTGATGATGTGGTAACGATCAAAGGCCAAGGCGGTATCGACATCGCTGCTCTCGTAATCTTCCACCGCGATGGAGAAGGAACTCTCACCCGCGGCCAGAAATGGAGTGAGTTCCAGTTTCAAAGTCAGCCAATCAGTGCCGGTGAGATAGCCGCCGACGTTGGAGCGTGCAATCGCCGTCGGTAGCCCGCTCGAGTCGAGAAGCTGGTCGCGGGTGATCACGTAGGTGACTTTCATTCCATCGACGCCGGTGATGGTGAAGGTGACGTGATCGTTGGTGGTGGAATCACCGCCGAATTCGTTAGTGAGGACACGATAATCCATTTCGACGAAGGTTTTATCTTCCGGGTTAGTTGGCTGAGTCTGAGGGAAAGTCACCGTCCCTCGGGTGCCAGTATATGCGGGAGCCGGCGAGCCGCTGGGAGCCGCCCCGCCATTCGAGATAACTCCGAAGTAATCGCCTTCGGTGGGAAAAACATCAGTGCCTTCGCCGGTATTGTCGAACAAGGCATTCACTTGGGTGGCATTACCGGGCAACGTGGGATCGTAGTTCGCCGGAGTTGTGTAGGTGATCGTATTAGTCGCGCCCTCGAAGGTAAATGGACCGAGATCATTTTCGGGCGTCGGCCCCGGTGTTGGGCTGGGCGATTCTTGAGGAGTCGGGCTGGGTGTTTCCGTCGGCGTGGGACTTGGTGACTCCGTCGGTGTCGGGCTGGGTGTCTCTATTGGAGTAGGGCTGGGCGTGCGTCCGGGCGTGGGACTTTTGCCTGGCGTCGGCGTGGCCGTAGGAGTCGAATTGGGCGTGCCCGACGGAGAAGGTTGGCTGGGTTGATTTTTCGTTGTCAGGCTATCCCGGCGATGGTCGCGGGTGTCGTTATTGGCCAAAAACACGGTCGTTCCCCTGCCATTGATGAAAAGATTGGTCTCGATGAGGTCGCCGTGAAGTTTGCGTTTTCTTTGCTCGAATACCTCATTGGCGATGAGAATCATGTTTAGCTTCCGCTTGTTCTGCAGCCAATACGCGCCGTCGATCAAGCGGGAGGTGGTAACGACTGTTTCGATGTCGAAATCCACGGCTTCCGGGATTTCGCTCGCATCGTCGGCCATGATGAGCATTTGCCCTGGCCCGAGCAGAATGGATTCGCCCAATTTCCCTTTGAGCCAGACTTTGAGATGGCCTTCCAAAACCAGGGCTTTGATGTAACCATGCGGTTTGCGATGGCGGCGCTTTTCCGCTTCCTTGAGTCGATCGGGCACGACGGGTGCCGGGGTGTGCTCAAAAAGAATGGTCGTCCCCGTAACGGCGGCGGTGACGGCAGCCGTCTTGATCGTGGCTCCACCGGCGTTTTTCGGCACTTGAAGCAAGATGGTTCCCTGACTTAGGTCCATGTTTCGGCTGCCGTCCTCGAAATTAAAAATGGTATTCGCTCCGAGCCGAGTCAGTGTTTCATCCGCGAAGACCAGTTCCGCGCGAGATTTTTGGCCGGTGCGAACACCGAGTTTCCCCTCGACCACATCATTGACGGATGCCGGACGTTCCCCAGAACCGGGGGCGATGATCCCTACTTGATTAATAATCTGGGTGACTTCCGCTTTTTTCAACGGCTCTGCCTGAAGAGAACAGAGGGAAAATACCGAGGAACTAGCCAGGGCGATCAGAGTGAAGAAGCGCGTTGGTTTCACAGAAGAAGTCCTTTCTTAAAATTTCCAGCAAACGAAAAATCCGGCCCCGGTATTCAAAGCGTTGTAGTCGAAACCCGTGCGGTCCGACTGATTGAATGACCCACTGATCGATGCACTCGCGCTCAACCATTTCGTGAAATTATAGCGCGCAGCCAGAAGGATCGTTTGGTTCACATCCTCGCGATCCACCTCGGTGTAATGGTAAAAACCGAGACGATAGGATAGATCAAGTTCGAAGCTGCGCGCCAGCCGCACATGATAGCCGACGAGCCCCGTAAATTCGTCGCGGGCCGCCTGTTCAGGATCGCTCCAGCCTGCTTCCGCGCCGCCGACCACGTAGAAATAATGCGCCCGGCTGAGAATGAAATTGCGCGATAAAGTGAGCGTGAGCGTCCGATCTGAGAAAATTTCATCCCCATATCCGTTTGCGGTGAGCCGATTGTAATTAAACTCCAGCCCGGCGTTGATGCCGTAGAAAAACCACAAATTGTAAGCCAGCCCAGCTCCGATATTCAGGCTCTCGAAGTCCAATTCGCTAAATTTGTCGTAGCGAAACACACTCTGAGAGATGTTGAAGTTGCCTAGCAGATAATTCCCGATACGCGGCGCGTAATTCACGCCGAGCGACGTTCTCCAAAACCAGTCGCCCTGCTCAAAACTATCGGACAACCCCACATTCGAGGTGTAAGTGGCATCGGAACTGAGGTAGGCGGTGAGTGGTTGATAGACACTTTTCGTCTTCAAAATCAACTGTTGGCCCAGATCATTATCGCCGGGACTTTCCGACGCGAAAATTGGCATCGGACTGTTGTTCGCCGTCTCATCCGGGGGCAGCGAAGACACGCCCGTTGTGCCATACTGGCGAAGCTGCTCGATTTGCGGAGCCAACACCTGCTGCGCCGATAAAGTGGAAGTCACTGCCAGAAATGCGGAAGTCAGGCAGAACGAGGGAAACCAGTTCATTGCTTGTGACAATCGGAAAAAGGCCATTTACAAGTCAAGTAGAATAAAATTTGACGTTATCTGTGCTCTCACTCCGCTAGATTCACTGAAACGAACAAAAGTTCTAAAAGCTCGCATTTCCGGGCTGTTTGTGACACCTTCGATACGACTCAGACTCCCCTAAAAAGCGTAGCGTTACGCGTTTCCCCATCTTCGACTTCGGACTTATGAAATTATCGCGCACCCTCTTTTTTTCGTTCCTCGTGCTCACGCTCCCGCACGCCGGGGCCGTGGTGAATCTTTCCAACAGCACGTATAACACGAGCGAGCCGACTAATTCCGACATCCCAAATTGGACCACCGGCTGGGGCGGCCCGGCGGGAACGACTGGCTGGGATTATGTGGGCATCGTCAACTCCGGCAGCGGCGGTGCGGCCAGCGGCACCTACTTGAAGAATCAATGGGTCATCACCGCCGCGCATGTTGTGACCGCGACCTCCTTCACGCTAGGCGGCACGCTTTACAACATCGAAGCGGGTTCCGTTCACACCTTCACCAACCCGGATACGAGTCAGGCAGATATTGTTCTGTTCCGGCTTACGCTGGCGCCCAATTTGCCGGATCTCGTGATCTCAAGTTCAGCGCCAGTGCCTTTTTCAAATATCAATGCTGGCAGCAAGGTGGTGATGATTGGCTTTGGAGATGGAGGTTCCAAAAGCACGGAGGCTTGGGGCTACAACACGGTCACAGCCAACAATGTGACAGTTTCGCTGGCCCCTTACACGACGACCGATTTTGAGACGGCGTATGGAACCACTTCATCCACCTTCAACGGTAGCGTGACCAATAACTATACTCTGCGCGATGGCGATTCAGGAGGAGGCGATTTTATCTTCAACGGCTCCACATGGAACCTGGCGGGCATCAATGAAGCGGTGGACCTGAACAACAACAACTCCTACATGGTGCAGCTCAGCAATTACAAATCCCAGATCGACGCGGTGACGGCGGTGCCGGAACCTTCCACGTATTGGCTGATCGGACTGGGAGCGCTTGTGTTGGTTGGGCCGTCACTCAAGCGCGGGAAGATCCGTCTCTAACTCGGCTCTAAGAAGTTCCCCAAACAAAAAAGGCAGACCCTCGCGAGTCTGCCTTTTTTTGAGTGGAGTTGCAGTCGAACCTTAGTAAGACGCCTGGCTGCCCTTGATGTTTTTCTTGGCGATAAACGGCATGAGGCCACGGAGGCGTTCGCCAGTTTTCTCGATGCTGTGTTTCTCGCCAGCCTTCAGGAGCGCGTTGTAGTTTTTCAAGCCGCCCTTGTACTCGGCGACCCATTCCTTGGTGAATTTCCCGGTCTGAATCTCCTTGAGGATTTTCTTCATCTCCAGCTTGGTCTTGGCATTGATGACACGAGGGCCGCGAGTGATGTCGCCATATTTCGCGGTCTCGGAAATGCTGAAGCGCATTCCAGAAATGCCCGACTCATAGATGAGGTCGCAGATGAGTTTGAGTTCATGCAGACATTCGAAATACGCCATCTCCGGCTGATAGCCCGCTTCGACGAGTGTCTCGTAACCGGCCTGAATCAACGCCGCAGCGCCGCCGCAAAGAACGGCTTGCTCGCCAAATAGATCGGTCTCAGTTTCTTCCTTGAAGGTCGTCTCGATGACGCCAGCGCGAGTCGAGCCGATGCCTTTGGCCCAGGCGAGCGCGGTTTTCTTGGCTTTCTTGGAGACGTTTTGCTGCACGGCGATGAGCGCGGGCATGCCTTTGCCTTCGACATAGAGGCGGCGAACCATGTGGCCGGGGCCTTTTGGCGCGACCATGATGACGTCGATCTCAGGGTGCAGGTCGATGAGTTTGAAGTGAACCGACAGGCCGTGGCTGAAGACGAGCGTCTTGCCCTTGGTGAGGTTCGGATGCACGTCGTTGTTGTAAACGTCGGCCTGTTTCATGTCGGGCACAGCGATCATGATGACGTCCGCTTTTTTCACCGCGTCGGCGGCGTTGAGCACCTCGAAGCCTTTTTCCTTGGCGACGGCGGCCGATTTGGAACCGGGATAGAGGCCGATGACGACTTGGACGCCACTTTCCTTGAGGTTCAGTGCGTGGGCGTGGCCTTGGGAGCCGAAGCCGATGACGGCGCAAATTTTGTTGTTGAGGACGGCGAGATCGGCGTCTTTGTCGGTATATACTTTAGCGGGCATGGTGTTTGTTTTTAGAAATTTTTTGGGAGTTGGATTCTATTCGACGCGAGCGAGCGCAACTTTGCCGGTGCGGGTGACGTCGCTGATGCCGAAACCTTCCATCAGCTTGAGAAACTTGTTGATTTTACTCTCGTTGCCGGTGATTTCGATAGCGAGTTTCTTGTGCTGCACGTCGATGATTTTCGCGCGGAAAATGTCGCAGATCTGAATGACCTCGGGCCGCGTCTTCGCATCGACTGCGACACGCATCATCACGAGTTCGCGATCGACATATTCGTCGTCGTGAAAATCCTGAATCTCGATCACGTCGATCAGCTTGTTGAGTTGCTTGGTGACCTGCTCGAGAACGGTGTCATCGCCGCGCACCACGATGGTCATGCGCGAAGTGTTGTCGTTGCTGGGGCCGACGTTGAGCGAGTCGATATTGAATCCGCGACCGCTGAACATGCCGGCGACACGAGCGAGAACGCCGAACTTATTTTCGACGAGGACAGAAATGGTGTGGCGCATAGGGGCCGCAGACTGTGGGGAGATTTGCCCGCCTCGTCAACGGAAAAAACCAGTGGAGTTCCATCTTAATCACTTTCAGAGCGGGGCAATCGCTGCTTCCTTGCGCGATGCTCACATTGCCGCCCGGTCCGTTCGAGGCCTTCATTTTCGATGTCGATGGCACCATCGCCGACACCATGCCGCTCCATTTCGACGCCTGGACCCATGCCTTGGGAAAATGGTCGGCGTTTTTTCCCGAGGACGTTTTCTATTCCCTCGGCGGCACAAAAACCGACCGCGTGGCCGAAATCGTCCGGGAGCGGGCGAACGCGGATTTCGATGTCACTGAAATCGTCCTCACCAAGGAGAAATATTTCCTGCATCACCTCGGCGAGGCCGTCCCGATCCAGCCTGTGATCGACGTCATCGAGCAATGGCGGGGGAAAATTCCCATGGCCGTCGCCTCGGGTGGGTTCCGCCGAGTGATCGAGGAAATTCTCCGAGGGGTGAAACTCGAAGGCTGCTTCGATGCCATGGTCGCCGCCGAGGACGTGGTACATGGCAAACCCGACCCGGAGCCGTTTCTGAAGGCCGCCGCGATGTTAGGCGTGGACCCGACGAAATGCCTCGTCTTTGAGGACAGCCCGACTGGCATCGCTGCCGCGCTAGCCGCCGGCATGGCCTGGGTCGAAGTCACGCGAGAGACGCGCTAGCTATTCGCCGGTCTCGATTTCGCTGATCAACGTCTGCAAAAAACGCGAGGCTTTTTTGCCCGCCTCCGTGCGCAGATTCGGCTCAAACTGGACCAGCAATTTCTTCGCCGTCTCCATCGTCTTCGGCATTTTCGGGCCACCGGCGCGATCTGTCACATTGTCGTAGCAATCGGCCAGCTTGATGATCTGCACCACCTCGGGAGCAGCGGCCAGACGCGCAAAATATTCCGTGTCGCGCACATTTTTTGGCAGCATTGCGTTCTTGGTTAGAGCCACCACATAATCGGCGACCAGCTTCCCAAAATTGTCCGCCAGTTCGTCGTAATCCGTGTCCGTGTCCTCCAGCGTGTCGTGCAGGAACGCCGCCGCCAGCGCCGTCGGGTCGTCGATTCCGTAAAGATCGCGCAAGACAAATGTAACTCGGGTCACGTGCGAAAAATATGGCGTCACTCCGTCGGCCCGCGTCTGGGAACGATGCTTTCGCGCCGCAAACGCCGCCGCCCGCAACACCGGATGAATCGAATGGCTCGGCATGATGTTAGAAACGAACGATTTCATTTTTCAAAACTCCCGCTGGAACCACTTTCGTCTCAGCCGAGTCATTTTCGATGCTCACATTTCCCGCGATTTTCACTGCGGAATCGAAGCGCACCGGACCCTTCACGACCAGCTTCTCACATTCCAGCAACGACGGCGCGCCATCGGGAATCGCCGCATCGAGTTGATCGACAAACTTGTAGTTTTTGTCGAGATCGACGAAGGGCGGCTGCCCATTTCTCGACTCCGCCAGTACTAGCCGTGAATCGTCCGTCACTTGATAGGCATCCGACCGCAATGCTAGTAAATCCGCCGTCGATTTCACCGGAGCGAAACGCTCGCGCGAAACCTCAATCGCACCCGTGTCGGCAAACGCCCCGATGGCCGCGCCCATCGCGGTTTCGAGCTGGTAAACTTTCGGCGAACCAGCATCGCGTGGATCGACTGTTTTCGTGTTGCGAATCATCGGCAGCGGCAGCACGCCGTTGTTGGCTAGCATGGTTTCCTTCAGTCGATCCAGGCGAATCCAAAGATTGTTAGTATTAAAGAAACGATGCTTCTCAATGTTCTGAAACTCGTCCATGTCCGCGTCGGGACATTGTGCGGATTCGCGCAGGAGAAGTCTCCCAGTGCTAACATCTTTCGCGAGATGCCCGCCCTTGCGATCGGCGTTCGTGCGCTTCGTCACTTCCATTAAAAACGACAGGTCGCTCGCCGCAAAATATTCCAAAATCGCCGTGTCCAAAGTCGCGCCCAGGTTGTCGGCATTCGAGACAAATAAATATCTAACTCCGCCCTCTAACAATCGGTCCAGCAGACCCGAACCTAACAACGACGGATAAATGTCGCCGTGACCCGGCGGACACCATTCCAGCGCCGGATTTGCCGGCCATTCGATGGGCGCGAGCGTCTCGACCTCCAGCTTCGGCACGCGGTTTTGCATCAACTCCAGATCGGTTCCTAACTCGGGATAAGCTTTCAGGAAATCCAGCGTGTCGGCGCTCGTGGAAAAGCTGTTCATCAATAAGAACCTAACTCGGCCCTGTTTTTGCAAATGCAGGATCTGCCGTGCGATTAGATCAAGAAAAGTCAGCCCGTCGCGAATCGGCAGCAGGGACTTCGCCTTTTCGAGTCCCATGCTAGTACCGAGGCCGCCGTTCAGCTTGATCACCACCGTTTTTTCCAGCAGCGCGGCAGCCGCCTCAGTCGTCTGCAACTCGCCTGCTTTCGGCAGTTCCGCGACTGGCGCGATCTCGCTCTCGGCGATCAATCCCGTCGCATTTGCCTGGAGTTGCGCGTAGCCCGCGAGGAAGGCGGAAATGGCTGATTCACTGAGGCCGGCAGACTGCATTTTTTCACGAATTCGTTGTTCCATGCGCGTATCGTAAGGTGAAACTCCGCCCGACCGCAATTTTTCTTGGCGCGAGTCCGCCCTGACCCGAATCTGAATTTTGTGAATCCGATCTGGCACCCGTGCAACCCACCCGAGCTCGCCGCCGCGCGGACGCTGGCGCAGGCACTCGGACTGCCCGCCGCGCTCGCGCCGCTCCTCTGCCGTCACGCCCTCTCGGATGCGAATCTGGCCTCGGCTTTCCTGCATCCGCGTCTGAAATCTTTGTCCGATCCGCTGCTTTTGCCCGACATGGAAAAGGCGGTGGCGCGCATTTTCCAAGCCATCGATGCCGGAGAAAAAATCGCGCTTTACGGCGACTACGATGTCGATGGTGTGACGTCGCTCACGATGCTCCGGCGGATGCTCGCCGAGTATGGAAACGCCGCCGCCTGCTTTCTGCCGCATCGCGTCGATGAGGGCTACGGGCTCTCCGCCGATGGCATCACACGCTGCCTCGCCGAGCACGCGCCGGGGCTGCTCATCGCGGTCGATTGCGGCACGAGTTCGGCCCGGGAAATTTCTGATCTGACTTCCAATGGAATCGACGTCATCGTGCTCGATCACCACGAATGCGGCGGCGAATGGCCCGTCTGCGCGGCAGTGGTGAACCCGAAGCGGGGAAATGAATTTGGCTACCTTTGCAGCGGCGGGCTTGCCTTCAAGCTCTGCCACGCGCTCCTGAAAACGCGCCCTCTGCCGGACTTCGACTTGAAGTCGTTTCTCGATCTGGCCGCGCTCGCGACGGTCGCCGATCTCGTGCCGCTGATCGGCGAAAACCGGCTGCTCGTGCGTCACGGCCTCACGCGAATGCAAAACACGAGCTGGGCCGGACTGCGCGCTTTAATCGAAGTCTCCGGGGTGAGTTTTCCGCTGAATGCGTCCGACATTGGATTCCGACTCGGGCCTCGCCTGAACGCGGCCGGTCGACTCGGTACCGCGCAGGCCGCACTGGATTTGCTTTCGACCGATGATCCCGCTGAAGCCCGAATGTTAGCCGCGGAATTGCACGCGCAGAACGCCGAGCGCCAAACCATCGAAAAACACACTCACCAGAGTGCGATGGAACTCGTCTCTGCGCCGGAAGCGCCCGCGATTGTCGTCGGTGCGCGCGGCTGGACGCCCGGAGTCGTCGGCATCGTGGCGGCGCGGCTGGCGCGACATTTTCACCGGCCCAGCGTCGTCATTGCCTTCGACGAAAACGGCGTCGGCAAAGGCAGCGGACGCAGCATCAGCGGAGTTTCATTGGTCTCTGCGCTAGAAAAATGTGCGCCGTGGCTGGAGAAATTTGGCGGCCACGAAATGGCGGCGGGATTGACGATTTTAGAATCGAATCTAACTCGATTCACCGCCGAGTTTGAGGCAGCGGTGGCGATGTTAGTCGATCCGGAAAACTTGCATCCGAAACTGCATCTCGACTGCGAGCTAACCCTGGCCGAAATCAACGACGCGCTGTGGGACGCGCAGAATCATTTCGAGCCCTTTGGCATGGCGAATCCGCGCCCGACGTATTGGGTGCGGAAAGTGAATCCTGCGCGTGAACCGGTCGTGATGAAGGAGAAGCACTTGCGGATGTTTTTGGCGGATCGCAGGACGCAAATGGCCGCGGTCTTTTTCGGCGGAGCCGCCGCACCGCTCCCGCCGCCGCCGTGGGATGTGGCGTTTCATTTGGAGACGAACACCTATCGCGGCGAGACTTCGCTGCAACTCCAGATCACGCATCTGCGGACGTCATGTTAACATTTGAAACGCCGCTCGCCGAGGTCGTCCTTCCGCCGCAGTTGAAGCTCCTCGCCCGGCTGGGGCTACTAACTGTCGGCGACGTGCTTTCGCATTACCCGAAGCGTCATGAGGATCGCACCCGCTTCGACCAGTTTCCCAATCAGGAAATGGAGAAGCCGGTCTGCATTTGCGGATTGGTTAGGAAGACGAATCTGCGGCGATTTGGCGGTTACAAAAAGATGTTCGACGCCGTGATCGAGGCGCCGGACGGAGCGATTCTGTCGAGTCCCATCACGCTGCGCTGGTTTAACCTGCACTACGTCCAAAAGATGATCGCCGTGGGCCAGCGCGTGGTCGTTTTTGGCAGGCCGCGAGTTAGAGGGAAATCGCTCTGCATCGAACATCCGGAGTTTGAAATCATTGAGGATGATGCCGATGCGTCGCTCAATCTGGAGCGCATCGTGCCCATTTATCCGGCAACGGAAGGGATGACGCAGCGGGCGATTCGCAAGCTGGTCGATTCGCTTCTAACTCGACTGGAGCCGCTGCCCGACTGGCTGCCGGCGGGCCTGAGCGACACCGGACGCGACCGCGCGCTGCGCAACATCCATTTTCCACCCGATGCGGAGGCGCTGGAGGAGGCTCGGCGGCATCTCGTGCTGACGGAGTTTTTCGGGTTGCAGTTGCAGGTGGCGCGGCGGCGGTCGCAGACACATGCTTTGCCCGGCGAGGCGCATTGTGGCTCGGGGAAATTGCTCGCGCGCTTGCTCCAGGCGCTGCCGTTTCCGCTAACGGGTGCGCAGGAGCGGGTGATTGGCGAGATTCGCGCCGACCTGGCCGCGCCGCATCCGATGAACCGCTTGTTGCAAGGCGATGTCGGCTCGGGGAAAACGTTCGTCGCGCTGGCGGCGATCCTGCTCGCAGTCGAGGCGGGTTTTCAGACTGCGCTGATGGCTCCGACGCAGATTCTGGCGGAGCAGCATTATTTGAATTTCACAAGGTTGCTGGAGCCGCTGGGGGTTCACGTTGCCCTCCGCACCGGCAGCCGGAAAGAGGATAACGAGACACTCCCGCTGTTTGATGGAGCGCCATCCTCCGGGAGCGCACGCGTCTCGCGTGTTGATTTAGACGTCTCGTCTAAATCCGAGATTGGCTACCGATTTACCCGCCGACGCCTGCCTCATTACGAGCGTCCTTACGGCATTTACGCGGTCACCTTCGCCACCCATGAACGTGAGACGCTTTCTCCGGAGGAACGCAATCTGGTCTTCGACGCCGTCATCCATTTCCACAACAAACGCTACGAACTTTTCGCCGCCTGTGTGATGCCGGATCATGTCCATTTACTGCTGGAGCCTTTCGTCAAAGACCGACTGGAAAATGGGAATCTCGTCTTCTATTCACTGGCCGAGATCACCCATTCCATCAAGTCATTCACTGCGCATCAGATGAACGCCATCACAGAACGGAAGGGGCCCGTCTGGCAGAAGGAATCGTTTGACCGGCTGATGCGAACGGATCGCGAGGCCGAGGAGAAGTTTCATTACATTCTAAAAAATCCGGTTCGGGCTGGAGTCGTATCGCAGGAGGAGGATTACCCGTGGCGCTGGACGCAGGAAGCCCTTTCGCGAGACGCAAAAGGGAACACGCGAGACGCGTGCGCTCCCGTGCCGCATCTGTTCATCGGGACGCACGCCTTGCTCTACGATTCCGTGGAATTTTCGAATCTCGGCCTCGTGGTGATCGATGAGCAGCACAAATTCGGCGTGATGCAGCGGGCGAAACTCATCTCGCGTCGACCCACTCCCGATGTGCTTGTGATGACGGCGACGCCCATTCCGCGCACGCTGACGATGACAGCTTATGGCGATCTCGATGTTTCCATTTTGGATGAGTTACCACCGGGCCGGGGTCGCATTAAAACGGAACTCCGCGAGGAGGGCGCGCTGAAAGACCCGGCCAAGTTTAAGTCGTATCTGGCAGCGGGGAATCAGGCTTACGTGGTCTGTCCCCTGATCGACGAGGGCGAAAAAACCGACGCCAAGGCCGCGACCCAGGAATACGAAAAATGGTCCGCTTTTCTCGCGCCTCTGAAGTGTGAATTGCTCCATGGCCGCATTCCGCCGGAGGAAAAAGACGCGATCATGCGCCGGTTTCGGTCGAATGAAACTCAAGTCTTGGTCGCCACGACGGTAATCGAAGTTGGCATCGACGTGCCCAACGCGACGGTGATGATTATTGAGGATGCGGAGAAGTTCGGGCTGGCGCAATTGCATCAGTTGCGCGGGCGCATTGGGCGCGGGGCGAAAACGTCGTTTTGCATTTTGCTGACGCGCACGAAAGACCCGGCGGCTCTGGAGAAACTCCGCACGCTGGCGGCTACGACGGACGGGTTCGCCATCGCCGAGGCCGATCTGAATCTGCGCGGGCCGGGCGATATTCTGGGCACGGCCCAGAGTGGTTTGCCGCCGTTGAAGATCGGCAACATCCTCCACGACCGCGACCTCATGCTCCTCGCTCGCCAGAAAGCAATGGAACTCGTCTCTGCCGATCCGGAGCTGGCCCGGCCCGAGAATATTCGCCTCCGCGCGTTGGTGATAAATCCCACGCAACAGACGTTCTCGCACGTGTCGTAAGCGCGAGGGTCCGCCATTCCCCGGGAGCGCACGCGTCTCGCGTGTTCCCTTTTGCGTCTCGCGAAAGAGCTCGTCCCAGCCATCGGACGAGACGTCCGCTGGAACACGCGAGACGCGTGCGCTC